>SYFR01000242.1 GCA_005800325.1 Myxococcales bacterium
CGAGATCTCTAGCTGCTCGAACTGCGGCGACTTTCAGGCGCGCCGCGCGAAGATTCGGTGCCGCGCGGCAAAGGGGGAGAAACCGCGGTTGCTTCACACGCTGAACGGCTCCGGCCTCGCGGTCGGACGCACGGCGATCGCGATCCTCGAGCAATATCAGCGCGCGGACGGCACGATCGGCGTGCCGGAGCCGCTGCGGGCCTTCATGGGCGCGGACGTGATCGAGTCGCGCCGCTGAGCGACCCGCATGACCTCGGGAGGCTGCTGCAACCCGTCTGCGCGGGGCGCACCTGAGCCAGGTGCTTTTTTGGCCCGACACCGGAAGTTCTCGTATCGCCGCCTTCGACATGAGGGCGTTGGAACGCAGCGAGCCAGCACGTTGGAGCGCGGCCGATGACGAGCCCGACTCGGCCGATGAGCTCGACCTCGGCTCGCGCCGCTGGTGCGTCGACGCGGGCGACACGCTCGAGTGCCTGACGACCGAGGAGGTGTGGTCCGAGCTCGGGGCTGGCCGCATCTCGACGGAGACGCGAATCTGGCGGGAAGGCTTCGGTGCGTGGCTCGAGGTCGCGAGCGTTGCAGAGCTCGCGCCAGCGCCGCCGCTCGAAGAGGAGTCCGAGCGCGTGAGCATCCCCGAGCGCTCCGAGTCGCGACCCCTTCGTGCGGCACCAAGGGCAACCGTCGACCCGCATGGCTACCCCCGTCGCCCGCGTAGCGTGGGCCCGCCCGCACCCACCGCGGGGCATGCGGCCGCCGAAGAGTCGCCGGCGCATCGGGGCCGCTCGCCCGCGGCTCTCTCCAAGCACCGCGTGTTCTTCGCCGCGGCTCTCTCCAAGCACCGCGTGTTCTTCGCCACGGCTCTCTCCAAGCACCGCGTGTTCTTCGCGGCGGCAGCGCTCACCGCGTGCTCGATGTTCGGAGGCGCGGCCATCGTGCATGTGGCGGCGAGACCCGAGATCCCGCGCGCGCGCCGAGCGGCAGTGGACGTCGCCGAGCTCGCCACGCGCCTCGCCCAGCGGGTCGAGGCCGGTGCGCTCGAGCGTGAGGCCGCGTGGTGGCGAGCGCGATGGCGCTGACTTTCGCGCGCTGAAATTCGCGTCGTTGGCTCCGGACAATCGGCGTGTGGTAGCTTCCCGCCCGCGCTCGCGGCGACACGTCGCGCGCCCCGCCCACTCGAGGCGGCTCCGGTGTCGTTCAATGGCAGGACGGAGGACTTTGAATCCTCTAATCGTGGTTCGAATCCACGCACCGGAACCCTACGCAGCCGGGGCTCTCCCGACCCCCACGTTGCGTATCCTTGCGGGCATCGCGCTTGGTTCAGCGCGTCGCGATTCCGATCGATTCGATGGACTCGCGCGGGTAGCCTCGCGCGGTGTCGGACCCGGCGGACGAAAGAGCCGAGGAGAGCGCGTTCGTCGCGCGCCTCGTCGCTCGGGACGAGTCCGCCTACAACGAGCTCTTCGAGCTCTACGAGCGGCGCGTGTTTGCGCTCGTATTTCGCATGCTCGGGCGCCGCGCCGAGGCCGAAGAGATCACGCAGGATGTCTTCGTGCAGGTGTTTCGCACGATCGAGAGCTTTCGCGGCGAAGCCAAGCTGTCGACGTGGCTGTTTCGGATCGCCGTCAACCTGAGCAAGAACCGGATGAAGTACAACGCTCGCCGCGGCGCGGGCCGGCAGACCGAGCTCGAGACCGCCGGGGACGCGTCGATCGCGCTCGGAGACGCACAGGCCGTGGGTTCGGCGCGCCTCGCCCGACCCGACGAGGCCGTCGAGACGGGGCAGCTCGAGTCGCTCGTGCGCCGGGCGATCGAGGAGCTCGAGCCCGAGCATCGACAGCTCGTCATTCTTCGGGACGTCGAGGATCTCTCGTACGAGGAGATCGCGGAGGTCACGGGACTCATGCTCGGGACCGTGAAGAGCCGCATCCATCGCGGGCGGGCGCAGCTGCGCGAACGCGTGGAGCGAATGATGATCGCAAACATTCGAGGGCGTGCCGAATGAATGGAACCGACGATGAGCGCCCAGACGATGAGCGCCCAGAAGATGGCGAGCGGCCGCAGGTCGCCGCGAACGGCGAGCACGACGACGCGAGCGAAGAGCGCCCGTCGGACAGCAAAGCCCCGAGCCTCGACGATCTCGACATGCGCGCGCTGTTGCGACGTGCGCTCGACGCGAAGGTAGAAGCGGCTCCCTCACGAGCGATCGTCCGCGGCGTGCAGGAGCGCCTCCGGCAGGAATCGCGTGGGGCGTTCTTCGCCGACGGCTGGGGCAGGGCCGCCGCGCCGAAGCACACCTACCTCGTGACGAGTCTCGTCATGCTCGCGGCGCTCGTGCTCACGTGGTGGCTGCTCGGCCCGCACGACGTCCACTGATTCGCCCGCGCCACGGGCGATGTCGCCTCGAGGTCGCGCGCGATGGTTCCGCTCAGCTCGGGGCTGCGCTCCAGCGCACGAGCACGGCGGTGATGTTGTCCGGGCCGCCATTCTGATTGGCGCGCTCGATGAGTCGCGACGCGAGCGCCTTGATGTCCTTCGTCGAGCCGAGAATTTCGCTGATCTCTGCGTCGCTGACCGGGCCAGCGAGGCCGTCCGAGCACAACAAGAAGGTGTCGCCGTCTTCCGGGAGCTCGAAGCGCGTATCGACCTTGACCGTGTCCTTCATCCCGAGCGCCCGCACGATGACGTTCTTGTGCGGGAAGTTCTCGATCTCCTCGGGCGTGAGGCGCTTCATCTTGATGTAGTCGTTGAGGAGCGAGTGGTCCTCTGTCATCGCCTCGAGCTTGCCCTGGCGGTAGCGATAGCAGCGGCTGTCGCCGACGTGCGCGATGTAGGCGCCGTCGTCCGCCGCGAAGAGCCCCACGAAGGTGGTGCCCATTCCGCGCTTTTTCCCGTCGCGCTGCGACGTCTGGTAGATGCGGAGGTTCGCTAGCTTGACGCTCGTCACGAGCCGATTTTCTTCGTAGCCCTTCGTGCGGTCGAGCTTGTAAGGCCACGTCCGATCGGGGTCGTCCGTCGTGTCCGTCAAGAACGCCTTGATGGTGTCGATGGACAGCTGCGATGCGACCTCGCCCGAGGCATGGCCACCCATGCCGTCGCACACGAGGAACACGCCCTGATCTTCGAGCAGCTCGAAGTTGTCCTCGTTGTGGTTGCGCTTGCGGCCGACGTTCGTCTCGCCAGCGGCGTCGATGATGAGTTTGCCCGTCACGGATGGTTCCGAAGGTTCGCCCGCATGTTACGCCGAACGATCCGCTCCGACCAACCGGATTTCTCGGTTCCCTCCACGGGCTCGCGGTGCGATGAGCCGGTCATGAGCGAGGCCTTCGATCCCGAGCCGCACACCGAGCTTCCGGAGGACGAGCCGCGCACGCCCGGATGGATCCCGGCGGCCGGCGCGGCGCTCTTCGCGGCGGCGTTCTTGTTCGCGTTCGCCGGCGCATCGCGAGACGACGCTGCCGCAGCGTTGGC
>SYFR01000243.1 GCA_005800325.1 Myxococcales bacterium
GCGGCCTGATTGGCCGCGTCCCCCGTCAAGCGAGGAGCATTGCGGTTTGCATCCCCGCCGAGGAAGTCCCGCGGCTACGCCCGCAATCGATCGTATCCTCTGCGTTGCGGTACTAGGTCTGGAGCACGCCCTTGGTGAGGTCACCGGGGGCGATGTTCTTTGTGGTTCCGAAGGTCGTCGAGGGTCGGGGATGCGCGTCGACGATGCGGCCAGCGAGACCAGACGGAAGAAGCGTGCCCGTGCGGTGTACACGCCGTCGGTGCCCGGCTCGAGGGTGATGCGGCCGCCGTCGAAGTAGCGACGGAGGGCCTCGCGAGCGAGGATCGGCTCGTCGGCCACCACGCGGTCGAGATCGAGGGCGCGTTCGACGAGCTCTTCGACCCGCGGCAGGTGAATGGGTTGCTGGGCTTCTCGCTCGAGCTCCGCGATCTGGGCCGCGGGGTCGCTTCGGCGCGATCGAGCTTCGAGCCCCGACGTGACGGATGGTGACGTCGGGCCACGGGCGCCTCATCACCCTCGCAGGAGCGACACTGTCGCAAGCCTACGGATTGCTTACATTTTTTCGCGCCAACTTGTTTTACTCAGCTTGTTGAGTATTTTTACTCAGTATCGTGAGAACCATCATCCGCGCCCAGTACGAGAGGCTCCGCGCGCGGCTTGGGTCGCCGGTCGGCTTGATACAGGTCGTCGCCGGTCCGAGGCAGGTCGGCAAGACGACGCTCGTGCGCCAGGTCCTCGAGGGGCTCGGTCGAGGCTGCCACTTCGCGACGGCGGACGCGCCCTCTCCGCCCGATGCCCGATGGCTCGACCAGCAGTGGGACCTGGCCGTTCGCCTCGCGGGCGACGACGGCGTCCTCGCCATCGACGAGGTGCAGAAGGTTCGCGGCTGGGCCGAGGCGGTGAAGGCACGGTGGGACGAGGACCGCGCGCACGGACGTAGGCTGCGCGTCGTGTTGCTCGGGTCCTCCCCGCTGCTCGTCCAGCGCGGCCTGACCGAGAGCCTCGCGGGACGCTTCGAGGTGATCCGCATGGCGCAGTGGTCGTGGCCCGAGATGCGCGAGGCCTTCGACTTCACCCTCGACGACTACGTGCGCTTCGGCGGCTACCCTGGGGCCGCGCCGCTCGTCACCGATCCGCCACGCTGGGCCGCCTACGTTCGCGACGCGCTCGTGGAGACGACCCTCTCGCGCGACGTGCTCCTCATGACGCGCGTCGACAAGCCGGCCCTCTTGCGGCAGCTCTTCGAGCTCGCCTGCGCGTACTCGTCGCAAGAGCTCTCGTACAACAAGATGCTCGGGCAGCTGCAGGACGCCGGCAACACGACGACGCTCGCGCACTACCTCGAGCTCCTGTCGGGTGCCGGGCTCGTCTCGGGGCTGCGGAAGCACGCCGGCGAGATCGTTCGCGCGCGCGGCTCGAGCCCGAAGCTGCAGGTCCACGACACGGGACTCGTCACGAGCCGCCTCGGGGGGACGACGGCGCCCGAGCGCGACCCCGAGCAGTGGGGCCGCCTCGTCGAATCTGCCGTCGGAGCCCACCTTCTGCGAACGGCGCCGGCCGATGGCGTCACTGTGCGCTGGTGGCGCGACGGGCACGACGAGGTCGACTTCGTGTTGCAGCGCGGCCCGAGCGTCACCGCGATCGAGGTGAAGAGCGCACGCACGGGCTCGCTCGAGGCGCTGTCGCGGTTTCAGTCGCGCTTCCCCGGTGCCCGAGCGCTCGTCGTCGGCGCCGAGGGCGTGCCGCTCGAGACGTTCCTCTCGCAGCCCGCGGCAACGTGGCTCGAAGCGCCATCGTCGTCCCCTACTCCGCGACGTCGTTCGGCCCGGAACCCGCGACGGTAAGCGGTGCCGGTTTTCAGCCTGAAGGGACCACCTTCGGGCTGAAAACCGGCAGCCCGCGTCGCCGACGGTGACGGCCCCGTGGCGGCCGCGCTTATCCGAACACCGATGAAGAATTCAGCACGATACCTGCGCCAACCCAAGGACTCCCCCCACCCCCGGGTGCTCCTCTCCCGGGATGACCGGTGATGATGTTCGCGAGGTGATGGAGACCTGCCTGCCCTCCCACGTGCTGCGCGAGGCCGTCGAAGCGTGACCGATCAACGACACCGGGATGACGGCGGTCATCGACCGTGCCTGCGCGCGTGGCCGTGGGCAAGCGCTCGACCGACCCGAACGACTACCCAGAGGGCGTGGGCGCGTACGCGATGCGCCGCGTCGATGCGCTCCTCGGGCGTGCGAAGGAGCGTGGCGAGCACGTGGCTCTCTTCGCCGAGATGCCGCGCGGCGGCCCGCTGCCATGGACGACGATGCGCCAGGGTTACGAGCTCGTGCGGCTCTGCGACCGATACGGCGATCCGCGCGTCGACGCGTTGTGCAAGCGTGCGCTCGACTTCGGTGTGATCGACGTGCCGGGCATTGGACGAATGCTCAAGCTCGCGATCGCGGGTGAGGAGTGCGCGAGCGAGGACGGCAAGCTCCGCACGCTGCCGAGCGCGGCACCGCCACGCTTCGCGAGCTCGAGCGAGCGCTTTGTGACGCGCAAGGAGGGTGAGCGATGAAGGCCACGGTGATCTCCGTGGAGCTCGAGGCCGTGCTCAAGAAGCTCAAGCTCGGCCCGACCATCGAGGCGCTACCGGAGCGCATCGTGCTCGCGGGCAAACAGGACCTCAGCATCGAGGAGACACTGCTGCTCGTGCTCTCCGACGAGGTGACGCGGCGCGAAAGCACTGCGTGTACGCGTCGCGCAGCCAAGGCGGGGCTCGATCCAGACATGACGCTGGAGCGTTGGGACCCGTCGGCGAAGGTCCGCTACGACAAGCGCGTGCTCGCTGAGCTCATGAGCCTGCGCTTCGTCGAGGCGAACAGGAACGCCGTAATCCTCGGCCCCGTCGGCGTCGGTAAGACCTTTCTCGCAAGCGCGCTCGGCCACGTCGCGACGAGACACGGCTACAACGTGAGCTTCACCCGCGCCGATGCCATGCTGCGGCGGCTCGAGCAGAGTCGCCTCGACAACTCGCGCGAGGCGGTGATCGCGGCTCTCGCGTCGATCGACCTGCTCCTCATCGACGACTTCGCGCTCGAGCCCATGGCACGCGATGAGAGTCGCGACGTCTACCAGCTCTCCGTCGAGCGCTCGGGACGCGCGCCGACCGTCGTCACGAGCCACCGCGACACCGGCGCGTGGCTTACCGCCTTCGACGAGACTCTGCTCGCGCAGAGCGCCGTCGATCGCTTCATCCACAACGCCTACGACCTCGTCGTCGAGGGCGAGTCCTACCGAGCACGGCTCAAACCGAAGCTACGCGACGACGACCCGCCGCC
>SYFR01000244.1 GCA_005800325.1 Myxococcales bacterium
CGCGCCACGCGTAGATCGCCTGATCGTCAGCGCCGACGACCATCACGTTTTTGTGCTCCGCCGCGAGCAGCCGCACCATCTCGAGCTGCGCGAGGTTCGTGTCCTGAAACTCGTCGACGATGAGCTGCGTATAGCGGCGGCGCCAGCGCTCGAGCACCTCGGGGCGGCGCAGCCAGAGCCGCACTGGCTCGCACACGAGGTCGTCGAAGTCGAAGGCCTGGAGGCTTCGAAGCGCGGCGGCGTAGCGCGGATACACGTCGGCGGTGACGGCGTCGTACTCGTCGGCGCTGTTCGCGCGGCTCCTTGCATACGCCTCGGGATCGAGGAACGCATTCTTCGCCAGCGAGATCCGGTTCACGATCGCGCCGACATCGTAAGTGCGGCCCGTCACCTGCGTGCGCAGCGCGTCGCGCACCACGGCGGTCGCGTCTCCGCGATCGAAGATGGCGAAGTCGTCGCCGCGCAGCCCGAGCACCTTCGTCTCGCGCGACAGCACCTCGAGCCCGAAGCGGTGAAAGGTGCACGCGAGCAGGCCCTTCGTCGTCTTCTTGCCGGCGAGCTTCTCGACGCGCTCGAGCATCTCCCCCGCGGCCTTGTTGGTGAAGGTCATCGCGAGGATCGCGCGCGCGGGCGTGCCTTCCTTGATCAGGCGCGCGATGCGCTGCGTCACGACGCCGGTCTTGCCCGAGCCTGCGCCCGCAAGAACGAGCATCGGGCCATGAGCGTGCAGAACCGCTTCGCGCTGAGAGGGATTGAGGCGAAGCGACACGCGCGCTCGGCTCTACCACACTCGCGAGCGAGCCCGAGCGTCACAAGCGCGTGACGTGCTGAGCTGGCGCGCGCCTCGGGGCACAGGCGCGCGCCCACGCGAGCCGGGCTCGGCGCTCCGCAGCGCAAGTCGCTGGGCTCCGTGCGCCCGCGCTACTCGCACACCTCGCCCGGCGCGCGCTTCGGGGCACAGGCGCAGGCCCACGCGAGCAGGGCTTGGCGCTCCTCGTCCGGCGTCAGCGGCGCGACGTCGAGCGGCATGTAGTCCACGGTCACGGCGTAGTGGATGAGCGCGAACCGCGCCTGCGATTCGCCGAGCAGGACGCTGTCGTAGAGCGCCTGCGTGTCGGCGTAGGTCACGAGCGGAAAGGGCGCGCCGTTCACCGGCGGGTCGGAGTGGCAGTGACGGCAGCGGCTCTCGACGATGGCTTCGATGGCGCATGGCAGCTCGCCCTCGCCATCGCCCGCGGCCGAGACGTCGCAGTCCGCGAAGCACGCGGCTCCTCCGCCCGCCCCGCCCGCCCCGCCCGTGCCCGCGGACGCCGCGCTCGACACCGACGCCGTGTTGGGCGCGAGCTCCGCGCACGAGCCGCCGACACAGCGCGTCGCGAGCTCGGCGTCGCACCCGACGGCAAGCGCGGCGGAGAGCGCGAGCGAGCCCGCGGCGGGCGTCACGAGCCGGAAGACGCGCGGAATTGCGCTGCGGAGGCTTCGGTGCACGCGCCGATCCTACACAAGACGCGGTCGCGACACGACGGCCCTCGCCGAGCGCCGGCGAGCCCCAACCTGCCCAAAGCACGACGGCCCTCGCCGAGCGCCGGCGAGCCCCAACCTGGCCAAAGCTCGACGGCCCTCGCCGATCACGAGTCGTGGCCGAGCTCGCGAGCGCGGAGCGTGGCGGCCTCGACCGCCGCGGCGAAGGCGGCTCGTGCCCCGCGTGCCTCGAGCGCGAGGAGCCCGGCGACGGTGGTGCCGCCGGGGCTCGTGACGCGCGCGCGCAATTCGGCAGGGGCTTCCCCGCTCTCGGCGAGGAGCTTCGCGGCGCCATAGACGGTCTGGGCCGCGAGCTGCTGCGCGACGTCGCGCGCGAGGCCCATCGCGACGCCGCCTTCGGCGAGCGCCTCGACCATGAGCATCACGTACGCGGGGCCGCTGCCCGAGAGGCCCGTGACCGCATCGAGCGCCGACTCCTCGACCGCGACGCACGTGCCCACGGCCTCGAACAAGCCCCGCGCGAGCGCGAGATCCGCGGCATCGGCGCGCGCCCCGCCGGCGATCGCGGTCGCGCCTGCGCCGACGAGCGCGGGGGTGTTCGGCATGGCGCGCACGACGTGGGCGGAAGGGAGCCTCGCTTCGATCGTGGCCATGCGCACGCCGGCGGCGATGGTGACGACGAGCTTCGCGCGCGGCGCATGCGCAAGACGAACAGCAGCGGCGGCCGCCGATCCCGGCGACACCGCGGCAAGCGATGCCAGCGAAACGGCGGCGAGCGATCCCGGCGACACCGCGGCGGGCGATCCCGGCGAGACCGCGGCGAGCGATGCCAGCGCGGCGTCCATCGCCTGGGGTTTGACCGCGAGCACGACGACGTCGGCCCAGGTGAAGAGCTCCACGTTGTCGGCGTGGGTCGCGATGCCGTACGCGCCCGCTAGGACCTGACGCCGCTCGCCGTGCGGATCGCTCGCGCGCACCCGCTCGGGCACGGACGCTCCCGAGTGGAGCAGGCCGCGCACGAGCGCCTCTGCCATGTTGCCTCCGCCGATGAAGCCGATGTTGCTCAGAGCGAGCGTCGCCATGGCGGGACGGTAGTGCGACGGATCCGTGATTCGCCACCCAAATGACACCGGGCTCGCGCGTCGAAGCGAGACACGAGGCGGACCCTCGGCGCGCGCGGTTTCGCGCGCCTCGCAGGTGACGCGGCTCGCGATGCGGGTTATTCGGACGCCCGGAAATTGCGCTGCCTCCGAGAGAAATGCCCATGAGCGACCCACTGAACCTCGCTGACTATTTTCTCTTCGACCGGCTCGCCGAGGGATTCGGGGACAAGACCGCGATCCTCTTCGGCGCCGAGCGCCACAGCTACCAAAGCGTCGCGGACCGCACCCGGCAGCTCGCCGCCTATCTCCTCGTGCAAGGCGTGCGCGCGGAAGAGCGCGTCCTCATCGTGCTGCACGACAGCCCCGCCTACGCCTACGCGTTCTTCGCCACGCTGCGCGCCGGCGGCGTCGTCGCGATGGGCAATCCGGCCGCGCCGACGGACGATCTCGAGTACCTCGTGCGCTACACGCGCGCGTCCGCCGTCATCACGACGGCGACGGTGGCCGCGTCGATCGAGGCCGCGCTCGTCGAGGTCGGGAGCCAGCTCGTCGTAGTGCCCGAGGTCGCGACCGGGGAGGACGTGCTCGGCCGCGAGGCGCGCGAGAGCCGCGGCACCTGGCTCGTCGACGCCCTCGCCGAGGGCGCTCGCAGCATCGCGGCTCGCGGCGCAGATCGGCACGCGACTGCCGCCGACGACCCCGCGATCTGGCTCTTCACGTCGGGCTCGACGGGGCGCAGCAAGGCGGCCGTGCACGCCCACCGCGACTTCGCGTTCAACACCGAGCGCTACGCGCTGGGGACGGTGGGCTACCGCGCGCGCGACGTGACCGTGAGCGTGCCGCGGCTCTTTTTCGGCTACGCGACCGGCACCAACTTGATGTTTCCGTTCCGGGTCGGCGCGACGACGGGCCTCTTCGTCGAGCGCCCGACGCCCGAGGCCCTGGCGCTCGCGATCGAGCGGTACCGGCCGACGATCGTGACGAACGTGCCGACGATGATGGCGAAGCTGCTCGACGACGACGACGCCCGGAGCGCCGCGGGAAAGCCCGCGCTCGATCTGTCGACCGTGCGCTTTCACCTCTCGGCGGGGGAGGCGCTGCCGCCCGCGCTGCTCGCGCGGTTTCTCGCGCGCTTCGGCGGCGAGGTCTACGACGGCATCGGCTCGGCCGAGATGTTCCACATCTACTGCTCGAACCGGCCGGGCGACGTCGTGCCTGGGTCGCTCGGTCGCGTCGTCGATGGCTACGAACTCCGCGTCCTGCCCGTCGACGCCGACGGCCCCGGCGCCGCGCCCGTAGCCCCGGGTGAAACAGGCGTCCTGTGGGTTCGGGGCGACTCGGTCGCGCTCGGCTACGCGGGCGATCGCGAGAAGAGCTGGTCCACCTTCTTCGGCCATTGGTGCAAGACGGGCGATCTCTTTCGCGTGGACGAGCACGGCTACCACTGGTTCGAGGGCCGCGCGGACGAGCTCTTGAAGGTCGGCGGCGTGTGGGTCGCGCCGCTCGAGGTCGAGGGCTGCCTCGCGCAGCATCAGGCAGTCTCGGCGGCCGCCGTCATCGGAGCCGAAGAGGACGGGCTCACGAAGCCAAAGGCCTTCGTCGTGCGCACGAGCGCGGCGCTAGGCCAAGGCGAGGCCGAGCTCGCCGCCGAGCTGAAAGAGTGGGTCAAGGGGCGCCTCAGCCTGCACAAGTACCCGCGCGCGATCGCGTTCGTCGACGAGCTGCCGAAGAACGACCGCGGCAAGATCGACCGCAAAGAGCTGCGCCGCCGTGAGCTCGCCGGCGAGACCCCAGGGGGCCACTGATTGCCAATCGAGGAGACGTCCAATTGCCAATCCATACGCGGCTGAATGCCAATCGACGGTCGTCGGATTGCCAACCGATGGGATTGCCAATCAAGCACCGTTGGATGGCCAATCCATCGCCACCTGATTGCCAATCAAGGACCGTCGCGTGAACCATGGCTAGAAAGCTCGCGCTGCTCACGACCGAGAGCCTGAAGACGCTGCTCGACGCCGGCTGGCCGGTCGTTGTCCTCGTGCCGGTGGGGTCGGTCGAGCCCCACGGTCCGCACCTGCCGCTCGCGACGGACACGATCATCAGCGAGGCCGTGGCCGAGCGCGCCGCCGAGCGCCTGGAGGCCGAGCGCGGGGTCGTCGCGCTCCTCGCGCCGAGCGTCCCCTACGGCGTGACCGAGTTCGCGCGCGGCTTCGCCGGAGCGGTGTCGGTGCCGGGCGCCGCGCTCGCCGCCTTCCTGCGCGCCGTCGTGGAGTCCTACCTCAACGAAGGACTCGCGCACGTCTGCCTCGTGAACAACCACCTCGAGCCCGACCACGACGCGGCGGTGCGCGCAGCCATCGCGGGGCTGTCGCCGCGCCGCGCGACCGTGGCGTGCCCGCTGGCGCGACGCTGGGGCCGCACGCTCTCTGACGAGTACAAGAGCGGGGCGTGCCACGCGGGCCGCTACGAGACCTCGCTGGTCTTGGCGGCGTCGCGGAGCGCGGTCGACTCCGAGCGCGCACGCGGGCTGCCGGCGCTCGAGACGAGCTTGTCGCGGGCGATCGCCGCGGGACAGCGTACCTTCGTGGAGATGGGCCTCGACGCCGCCTATACCGGCGCCCCCGGGGACGCGACCGAGGCCGAGGGCCGCGAGCTGCTCGAACGGCTCGCCGAGATGGTCGTCGTCGAGGTCAGCGAGGCGCTCGCCCTCGAGCCAGAGGCGGCGCCGTGACGACCTGACGCAGCGAGCGGACCTGCGCGCCGTGCCGACCTGCAGAGGCTAACCGCGTCAGGCGCGGGGTGGCGGCGACTCAGCCGTGCCCGCAATATTTCGCCACGACCGCGAGCAGCTCAGGGAGCTCGACGGGCTTCTTGATGCCAGCGTCCGCGCCGAGCTGCGCGGCCTTCGACTCGGCGTGACCATCGGCGGTGATCGAGACCACCGGCAGCGACGCGAGGCGCCCGTCCTCTCGCAGCGCCTCGAGCAGCTGCGCACCGTTCATCACCGGCATCATCATGTCGAGCAGGTCGAGCACGAGCCTCCCGGTCGTGACGCGCGACACGTCGAGCAGGCTGTCCACGAGCCGCCCTCGGGGCGCGGCGCCTCACGCGATCGCCGACGCCACGGGGCGCGGTGTCGCGCGCAGCCGGCTCGCCGCGGGCGCGCGAGGTCGCGCAAGGCTCAGAGCGTGGCGCCGAGCAGGAGCTGCGTGAGCACGTAGTTAATGACCAGGATCGCGACGCAGGTCTCGACCACGGCGCGCGTCGTGGCGATGCCTACGCCCTTGGCTCCCCCCGCGGCGTAGAAGCCGTGGCGACAGCTGATGGCGGAGATGAGAAAGCCGAACACCGTCGCCTTGATGAGGCCCATCTCGAGATCGTCGACGACGACGAGGTCGCGCACGCTCTGCGCGAAGACGCCCGGATCGCCACCGAGCCAGGTGACGGCGACGAGGTAGGCGCCCCCCATGCCCACGGTCGAATAGAGCACGCAGAGCAAGGGGACCATCACGACGCACGCGATGAGCCGCGGCGCGAGCAGATACTGCACGGCGTTGACGCCCATGGTCGTGATGGCGTCGATCTGCTCGGTGACGCGCATATTGCCGAGCTCGGCGGCCATGGCGCTGCCGGCGCGCGCCGCCACCATGATCGCGGCGAACACGGGCGCCACCTCGCGCGTGAGCGACACCGCGACGATGCCGCCGACGCGCCCCTCGGCGCTGAAGGCCCGGAGGGCGTAGGTCGTCTGCAGCGCGACGACCATCCCGCTGAAGGTGCCCGTGAGGCCGACGATGAAGAGCGACTCGACGCCGATGAAATTCATCTGCGCGAACGCCTGACCCGGGCGGAACGGCGGGCGCACCAGCCAAAACAGCGTCTCGAGCGTGAGCGACACGATGTGCCCGACGTTGGCGAGCCCGGTGATGGCGGGCGCAAACAACGCCGAGAGCCACTTCTTGAAGTTCGCCGCGCGACGCTCGCCCACCGAGGCGGGCTCTTACCACGACGCACGCTGCGGCTGTACCGCACCCGCCGCGCGCGCGACGGGATCGACCCAAGCGCGAGGGCGAACCTACGGCGTGGGCTCGCGTCCGCCGCGCCTGCGCGCACGGGCCAGGACGAGCTCACGGCGCGCGCCGGTGTCCGCGGAGATCGTGGCCACCTTGCCCGCCGGTTCATCGACGAGCTCGACGTGGAGCGCGCCTCCGCCGAGCTGCGGCTCTAAGCCGCGTCCCCACTCGACCAGCAAGACCGCCTCGTGCCGCCGCTCGCGCAAGCCAAGCTGCTCGGCCTCGCTGTCACCCGTCAGCCGATAGAGATCGCAGTGCAGGATGGGGACGCGGGCGTCGTGCTCGTGCACGAGCGCGAAGGTCGGGCTCTGGATCGGCAGCTCGTGCGGGACACCGAGCGCACGGCAGAGAGCGCGCACGAGGACCGTCTTGCCCGCGCCGAGCGGCCCCGAGAAGATCACGAGATCCCCGACGGCGAGGAGCGCCGCGAGCTCGCGCGCCAGGCGAATGGTCGCGCGGCGCGTGGGCAACGGGACGCGCTCGTGCGCGAGTGGGAGCTCTTCGAAGGTCATCGTCGAGTTGAAGGCAGGTGCGCCGCTCAGGGCTCGACCTGAGGAGCGGCGCGCAGCACGCGGCGGTCGGAGCCGAAGCCTTGCTCACCGGTAGTCCACAGCGGACGTCGCGCCGACGCCAGCGCACGCGCGGCCAGCTCTCGGCTGACGCGCACGTCCGCGGGTGCATCGGCGCGAGGTGCGGCGCCCGCTGCGACCGCTGCGAGCGTGGCGGCGTCACGCGCGACGGCGGTCCACCACGACGGCGCCGGCCGTCCCGCGTCGTGCCAACCATCGAGCCGCGTGCCGTCGGCGACGCTCGGGGGCGCGCCAGCGAGCGACGACGCAGACGCGAGATCCGCCTCGATCCCCGCGAGAAACACGCGCTCGGCCGTGAGGTGCGCGGCACTGCCGTCGCTCGACAACAGCACGACGGGCAGGCCGCGCTCGATCGAGAAGCGAACGGCAGGGAGCACGTGCCGCGCGTCGATCCCCGCCAAGATGACCGCGGCCCCCTCGGACGCGAGCTCGCCGAGCGCCACCGCGACGCTGTCCTTGCCGCCGCCGTCTTTGCCGCCGCCGCCCTCACCCATGTGGTCGGTGCGCACGACGAGCCGCGCCCCGGTGCCGACGCCGAGCGCGAACGTCACGCCCGCCACCACGTCGGCGCTGCGGCGCTCGGCATCGCTGCTCCCGACCGAGAGGAGGAGCCCGACGGTGCTCGTGGCGACGCGCTCGCGGGCAGTGTCGAGAGCGAGCCCCGCCACGCCCTCGCCGCCGGCGCCGAGCAGCGCCTCGTAGCGCTCGAGCAACAGCCGCGCCAGCGCCACGTCGTTCGACTCGCGCGCGAGCTCGGCGAGCCGTCGCGCCATGGCCGCGAGCATTTGCCTGCGCGCCCGGCCGTTCGATGCGAGCTCTCTCGCGCCCACACCCTCGAGCTCCGCGAAGAGCGACGGCTTGTCGAGCTCGCCGATGAGTCGCTCGATCTCGACGGAGGCGCGCTCGGGCTCGGCCACCTCGGCGAGCCAGATCCTCATGAAGCGCAGCGCCGCCGCGCCATCTCCCGCTGCGAGCGCCGCGCGCGTGAGCTCCTCGTCGAGCAGCTCGGTGGCGAACGGCTCGATCAGCTTGTGCAAGAGCGGAGTGAGCAGCTCGAGCGCCTCGCGCGGGCGGCCCGTTCGGCGCGCTACGGAGCCGACGACCAAGGTCGCGAGATCGCGCGAGGCTCCCGGCGGACCGCGCAGCGCGTCCTCGGCCAGCGCCGACGCGCGCGCGAAATCCCCGCTATCGAGCGCGCCCACGGCACGCAGCGCGCGCACCACGCGGCCGAGCGGATCGCTCGGAAAGCGACCGCAAAAAGTCGCGAGCTTGCCGTCGAGCTCGCCACGCCGCTCCCGCGCAGGCGCAGCGAAGAGCTCGAGCAGCGCGAGGTACTCACGCTGGGACGCGGCCGTCTCTCCCAAGGTCGGAGCGGGTACTGCCTCGACCCGCGCACCCGCGCAGCCCGCGAACGCCACGGCAGAGAACGCGAGGACGAGCCTTGACGCGCTCCGTCGCTCGCCGCTGAATGTGCCCGCTTGTCGCATCCTATCAAGTCGCTTGTGGGCTCCGCGCCGACCGAGGCAACGACCTCGACCCAGGGCGGAGTGCGCGCGAGCCGGCTGCCCTACGTGTTGCGCCAGCTGCATTCGTTGACCGGCGTCGTGCCGGTCGGCGTCTTCATGTTGGTGCAGGTTCGCGTCCTTGCCAAGGCGACGCTCGGGCCACGGGCCTTCGCGGAGGCGGGGAGCTTTGCGGGGGTCCTCGGGGCGCGCGTGTGGCTCGCCGCGATGCTGGTGCCCTTCGCATTTCACGCAAGTTACGGGCTATTTCTGACATTTCGGCGCGATCTCAGCGTCGCGAGCCAACCGTACACGGGCAACTGGATGCACGCGTTTCAGCGCGCGACCGGCGTCGTCGGGCTCGCGTTCATCGGCTATCACGGGACGCGCTTCTGGTGGCCGCATGCCATGGGTGGCGCCGCGGGCTCGGCGTATTTCGACCTCGAGCGCGCGCTCTCGACGACGCACGGCGGCGTACCGCTGCTCGGGCTCGCGTACCTGCTTGGCCTCGCCGCATGCGCGTTTCACTTCGGCCTCGGGATCGGACACTTCGCGACGCGCTGGGGCCTCGCACGCGCACGAAAGGCACGCGGCCTCGCGCGCGCCCTCGGCGCCGTCACCGGGATCGCGATGTTCGCCATGGGTGCCGACGCGGTGCTCTATCTCGCGACGGGCTGGCGGCTCGGCGGCACGACGCGCATCGACACGCGCGGAGACTGTGGCCTCGCGCCCGCGCCCGCGGAGCCCGCGGCCCAAGACGCACCCGCGGCCCAAGACGCACCCGCGGCCCCCCGCGAACCGAACGCGGCCCCTGCTGCGCCCATGCCGTCTTCGACGGAGCCGCCAGCGCCATGAGCACGCTGGCGGTCGACGCGGTGGTGTACGGCGGCGGGCCCGC
>SYFR01000245.1 GCA_005800325.1 Myxococcales bacterium
CCTACAAGGCGGCGCTCGCCGGGCTGCCCCACGGCGGCGGCAAGACCGTGATGCTGCGGCCCGACAAATTCTTCGATCGGGCGGCGGTGTTTCGCGCGTACGGCCGGTTCATCGACGGCCTCGGCGGGCGCTACTACACGGCCGAGGACGCGGGCACCGGGATCGAGGACATGGAGGTCGTGCGCCAGGTGACGAAGCAGGTCGTCGGCACCGGCGGCAGCGCGGGCTCGGGCGATCCTTCGCCGTTCACCGCGCTCGGCGTGCGGCGCGGCATCGAGGCGTGCGTGAAGCTGAGGCTCGGGCGTGACTCCCTCGAGGGGATCCACGTCGCCGTGCAGGGCGTCGGCCACGTCGGCTACCAGCTATGCCGCGAGCTCTTCGAGCAGGGCGCCACGCTCTCGGTCGCGGACGTCGACGTCTTGAAGAGCGAGCGTGCGCAGCGCGAGTTCGGCGCGCGCGTCGTGCCGATCGAGAACATCTTCGACGTCGAGTGCGACGTGCTCGCCCCGTGCGCGCTCGGCTCCGCGCTGAACGACGCGACCATCCCGCGCATTGCCGCCAAGATCGTGGCCGGCGCCGCGAACAACCAGCTCGCCGAGCCGCGACACGGCGACGATCTGCACTCGCGCGGCATCGTCTACGCGCCCGACTACGCGATCAACGCCGGCGGCCTCATCAACGTCGCGCTCGAGCTCAACGGCTACGACGCCGCGAAGTCGCGCGACCGCACGATGCGTGTGTACGACACCATCCATGAAATCGCCGAGCGCAGCCAGCACTCGCTCACGCCGACCTACCGCGTCGCCGACCTCATGGTCGAAGAGAAGCTCGCGCACGCGGTGCACTGAGCCGCGAGCTACCGACAACCGACATCGTCACGGAGGATAGAGTGACCGCTTCTCGCAAGAATGGCCGCGGCAGGAGCGACCTTCGCCCTATCGAGGTCGTCCCCGGGTTCCACAAGGCGAGCGAGGGCTCGGTGCTCTATCGCGCCGGCGGCACCGTCGTGCTCTGCACGGCGTCGCTCGAAGACTCGATCCCGAAGTGGATGGACGAGAAGGAAGGCGGCTGGCTCACGGCCGAGTACCAGATGCACCCGCGCGCGAACGCGTCGCGGCGCGAAGAGCGCGAGGGCCGCGGCAAACCACCGAAGGGGCGGACCCAGGAGATCCAGCGGCTGGTCGGCCGCAGCTTGCGTTCGGCGGTGGCGCTCAAGGCGCTCGGCCCGCGCACGCTCACGATCGACTGCGACGTGCTCGAGGCCGACGGCGTCACACGCACGGCAAGCGTGACCGCCGGGTTCCTGGCGACGGCGCTGGCCCTCTATTCGCGCGGCCTCGCCCGGATGCTCAACGATCAGGTGGCCGCCGTGAGCGTCGGCTTCGTCGACGGCGAGGTGCTCGTCGATCTCGATTACCACGAGGACAGCCGCGCCCGCGTCGACATGAACGTGGCGGCGACCGTGGACGGCCGACTCATCGAGGTTCAGGCGACGGCCGAAGGCGAGGCGATCACGAGGGGCGAGTTCGACGCGATGCTCGAGGCCGCGCTCGCGGCGATCAAGCGCCTGGGCGACCTGCAGCGCGAGGTGCTCCTTGGGGCCGGGGTCGAGCTCGGCGTGCTCATGCGCAAATCGGCCTCGCGATGACCGAGCGCGTGCGCCCCGTGTTGAGCCTCGTCGTCGCGACGAAGAACCGCGGCAAGCTCGCCGAGCTGCGCGCGCTCATCGGCTCACTCCCGATCGAGGTCTTGTCTCTCACCGAGGGCGTCGGTCCGCTCGAGATCGACGAAGACCAGCGCACCTTCGTGGGCAACGCACGCAAGAAGGCGGAGGCGGTCGCGAAGGCGGCGCACGCCGTCGTGCTCGCCGACGACTCCGGGCTCGAGGTCGATGCCCTCGGCGGACAGCCCGGGGTGCGTTCCGCGCGGTTCGCCGGTGAGGGCGCGACCGACGCAGAGAACAACGCCGAGCTCTTGCGGCGGCTCGAGGGCGTCGATCCCGAAGACCGCACCGCCCGCTTTCGCTGCGCGATCGTGCTCGTCGATCCCTGGGCAGACGAGGGCGAGCGCTCGCGCGAGTTCGAGGGCAGCTGCGAGGGATGCATCGCGCTCTCGCCGCGCGGGACCGGCGGGTTCGGCTACGACCCGCTCTTCATCGTGAGAGGCTCCGACCGCACGTTCGCCGAGCACGCCGAGGACGAGAAGAACCTCATCAGCCACCGGGCCCGCGCGTTCGCGAGCGTGATGCCCGAGCTCGAGCGCCTCGTCGCCGCGCGCGTGACCGACGCGCTCGCTGCCCTGGCGCGATAGCGTGTCCGAGAGGCCCTCTCCGCTCCGCCATTCCACGCGCAGTACGACGCACCACCCTAGCCGAGCGCACCGTGGCCATCGACCGCAAGGATCTCGGCAGCATCCGCTATACGACCGTAGGCCTCGAGCTCGCGGTGTCCATCGTGCTCGGCCTGCTCGGCGGGAACTGGCTCGACGAGAAGTTCGGCACCGAGCCCTGGCTCGCGCTGCTCGGGCTCGCGTTCGGGACCGTCGCCGGGTTTCGCTTCGTGTGGCGCGCCGCCAAGGGGATGAAGAACGAGGCGTTGCGCGATGGTTTTCGCGACGCCGAGGTCGGGCGTGATGCGCGCTTCGTCGGAGCGGGACGCCGCAAGCGGAACGACGCGCGGGTGGCGGCGCCGAGGGAGCCCGAGCGTGACGCCGCCAAGAGCGAGTCGGCCACGGGCGATGCGAGAGAGGTCCCGAGCCACGGCGACGACAAGGCCCCACGAGGCGCGGAACGCGATGCGAGAGAGGTCCCGAGCGATGGCGACGAATGACGGTCCGATCCTTCCGGGTGCGCGCAACGCGGCGCCCCTCGATGCGTCGATGCGCGTCTCGCTCGTGTGCGTCGGCGCGACCGCGGCGCTCTTCGCGGCGGTCGCCCTCGGCGTGTTCGGCGGCGGCGCGGGCCTCGGCGTCGCGCTCGGCGGCATGCTCGCCACGGTCAACCTCTGGCTCTTCGCCTACGTCGTGCGCGGCGTGCTCGCGGGCGGCTCGCGCGGGCGGCTCTGGGCCCTCGTCGGTGCGCTCAAGTTCGGCGCGCTGGTCTTCGGGGCGTGGCTCCTCTTGAAGACCGGGCACGTCTCCGCGTTCGCCCTCGCCTTCGGTTATGTCGCGCTGCCCGTCGGGATCACCGTCGGCGCGTTTCTCCGGCCGCGCGACGAGAGCGAGCCTCCGACCGGGGACTGACGCGCCGTCCCTGCCTGAGAACTCGCGGGACCGTTGCTGAAAACTCGCGGGACCGTTGCTGAAAAATCGCGGGACTCCCCGGATAGAACCTGTTAGACGGCGCGCCGACTTCGCGAGCTACGCGCGCGCCGACCGCCCGCCGAGACGCCCATGCCCGAGCACGTTTCGCTTCTCCACTACCTGCTCTATCGCTTCGAGCTCCTGCGCTCGAACGCGCACGCCGTCGGCTCCACCCTGACCGGGCACCACGTCGGCTACCGCGAGCTCGAGCCCTTGGCGATGGCCTTGCTGCTGATGCTCGTCTTGCTCTACGGCGCAAGCCAAGTGCGCGGCGCCTTCACGCGGCTCAAGACCGCCGTTGTGCCCGAAGACGAGCTCACGCTGCGCACCTTCTTCGAGGTCTTCTTCGAGTTCTTCTACAACATGGCGCGAGACGTCATGGGCGCGAAGAACGCGCGGCGCTATTTCCCGCTGATCGGCTCGAGCGCGATCTTCATCTTCGTGTCGAACGCGATCGGCCTCGTGCCGGGCTTCGCGCCGCCGACGTCGAACCTCAACATCACCGCGGGCTGCGCCCTGCTCGTCTTTCTGGCCTTCAACTATTACGGCCTGAAAGAGAACGGCATGGACTACGTCAAGCACCTCGCGGGGTGGGGCGTGTTCAAGAGCTTCGGGGCGAATCTGATGCTCGCGCTGCTCATGTTTCCCATCGAGGTCATCTCGATGTGCGTCCGGCCGGTCACCTTGGCGATTCGTCTCATGCTCAACATCGCCGTCGACCACCTGCTCGTCAGCATCTTCCTGGGGCTGTTCGCGATCCTGTTGCCGCTCCCGCTGATGCTCCTCGGCGTCATCGTCATCTGCGTGCAGACGCTCGTCTTCAGCCTCCTCGCTTCGATCTACATCGGCCTCGCCACGGCGCATGCCGAACACCATTGAACGAAGAGAAAAAACCGATTACTGGGTGCCCGAGCGTTGCGCGGGCCACCTCGCAAAAGCCAGCGAACCACCCCCAACTCGACGCCCCGCACAGCGTGTACGGGGGACAGAACCGGAGCCATTCAGGATGACTTTCAATAAGAAGCTGTCGCTCTTCGCGGCAGTCGTCGCAGGTCTCGTTTTCACCCCCGCGATGGCCATGGCGCAGCAGGCCGCGCAGGCCGCTGCAACCAACAAGTTCGACACCAATGGGTGGCTCGCGGCTGCGGCCGCGTTCGCCATCGGCGTCGCGGCGCTCGGCGGCACGACCGCTCAGGGCCGCGCCACCTCGGCGGCGCTCGAGGGGATCGCTCGCCAGCCCAGCGCGGCAGCGCGCATTCAGACGCCGATGATTCTCGGCCTCGCGCTCATCGAGTCGCTCGTGCTGTTCGCGTTCGTCGTAGCCTTCTTGCTGCAAGGCAAGATCCAGGTCGGCTGACGCTGTACGGCTCGGCCAGGCCGGACCGTCGCTGAGGCACTTCCTCGGCGGCTGGCCTCTCGGCGGCTGGGTCTTCGAAGATCGAAGTTCGATTGCTAGGCCGCGGATGGCACCTCGCCATCTGCGGCTTTGTCCGTTTTTGGTGGCGCGCGAGGCCACTAGGAGACTGGTGCTAGAGGTCGACCGGTCTACTTCTGCTTCGGGCCCTGGTTGTAGCTGCGCGGGCGGTACTTCGGATCGACGCCGCCGTGCTCGGCGTGGTGGTCGAGCGTGTCGACCGCGAGATACGCAATCCAGCTGCCGGGATGTTTCTCGGCAAGCTTGCGAAGCTCGGCGTCGTGCGGCGAGAGCTGGCCTTCGTCGTAGAGGCACTGAAGCGCGAGCGCGATGAGCGAACGATCGTTCGGGCCGAGGTCGAAGCCGCGCGCGTAGTGGGGCCAAGCCTCCTCGGTGCGGCGCATGCGACACAGGGTGTCGCCCGTGTAGATGTTCGCCATTGGCCAGTTCGGCGCGAGCTCGCGGGCGCGGTGGCTCTCGACGAGGCGCGTCTCGAGATCGCCACGCGCACCGACCATCACCGAGTAGTTGAGGTGGGCCTTGGCGCTGTTCGGCGAGGCGAACTTCGTCGCGCGCCAGAAGCCGAGATCGTCGCGGTAGTCGGTCGAGTGCGCATAGGCCTGCACGCACTGAAAGGCGAAGAACCCTCCGACGAGCCACGTTCGGAGCGCGACGCTGGCGATTCGCTTTCCGGGGCCACGCTCGGCAAAAGCCGCGAGCGCGGCGCCCATGAGCAGCGCGCTGCCGAACACGGGGAAGTACCAGAGACGCTCGGCGCGGACCGTGGGGAGCAAGATCGGGATGTTCGAGTGCGGGAAGAAGCTGATGACGATCCACGCGAGGCCGAGGGCGCCGAGCGAAGAGGCGACGTAGCGCCACGGCCACGGACCGAGGGCCCGCATCGGCACGCGCCGTGTGGGCAGCGCATCGCACAGGAGGCCCGTGCCCGCGAGCAGCACGGCGGCGGCGACGGGCCAGGTGCGCACGCCGGCGCGATCGGCGGAGAACACCTCGAACGCCTCGACGGCGAGTCCGCTGAGCGCCGCGACGATGAGGGCGATCGCCATGGCGAGTGCGCGCGGGCGCCTCGCGGGCGGTGGCCCCGCGAGCAAGATCGAGTCGAGCCGCGCGTCCCCACGAAGCGCGCCGAGCGCCGTGCCGAGCGGGCTCGCAGCGTCGACGAGACGGAGGCGGTCCTTCCGCTCGACGCGCAAGCCCGCGAGCCAGAGCGCGAGCGCACCGAGAAGCGGCAGCACCGACATGGCGAGCCCGAGGAGGGTCTCCCAGCCCCGGAGCGTTTCGGGCACGGGCTCTTGCGGAAACGAGTAGTCGCCGCTCAAGCGAAGGGGAAGGACGAGCTGCGTGAGCCCGCGCCAGTAGACGCGCAGGGCGCCGGCGATGCGAAACGGGAGCTCCGCCTTGACGAGCGGATTGTTGATCGGATCGCGCGGCAGCGGCGCCTGGTGAAACCAGATCAGCAGCGCGCGATAGAGCTCTTGCGCGCGCCCGGCGCCAGCGGGCAACGGCTCGGAGAGCGCGGCCGGCAGCGGCGACGGAAACCAAGCCCTGCGCAGCTCGACGTACAGCACGAACGCCAGCGCCGCGCCGGCGAACGCGAGCAGGGCGCGTGCGAATCGCGCGGGCCGCTCGGGTGACAGCATCGGCGCACACACGAGCGCGGCGAGCGGCACGAGCGGCACACACACGAGCGCGCTCTCCTTGGCGAACATGCCGAAGAGCACGGAAGCGAACACGCCGAACGGCAGCGCGACGGCCGGCAGGCGCAGCGCGTGCAGCGCGAGGATGGCCCCGAGGCCGCCGAGCGCGTCGGCGATCCCGACGATGCCGCACACGGCTTCGGTGAGGATCGCGCTCGCGACGAAGGCGAGCCCCGACAGCCAGCCCAGCGCGCGGCGGCGACTCACCGCGAACGCGAACGACGCGACGAGTGCGCCATTCAGGGCGTGGATCACGATGTTGAAGAGGTGGTGGATGAAGGGGTGCTTCGGAAGATGGGCCACCTGCGGGGGCAGGTGGTGATGCAAGCTCCAGATGGCGCGCCACACCACGTTCGGCAGCGGACGGTACGAGCCGATGCTCGCGTCGGGGGGTAGGCCCCAAAAATCGCGGTGAATGACGTCGCGAAAGCGAAGCCCCGAGAGCCCATTGACGTAGGGGTTCGCGAGCAGCGCCTCTTGCTCGTCGAAGATGTAGTTCGTCGCCGGGTGCCGCGTGAAGAGCACGAGCGCCAGCACGAGGAACGGGGCGAGCGCGGCGAGTGTGCGCGGGTCGCGATCGCGAAAATAGCCGGCAATCTTGCGCATTGCGCGCACGAGGGCGAGAAGTGCGCGCTGCGATCGTGTGGTCACGAGTGGCGGCGAGTACTTCGCGACGGGCTCGCGAGCTGCCGGGGCGCGAGGGGCGTCGTGACCCGCCGCGGCGGCATCGCTCGGCTCGCGAGAGCCGTCGTGACGCGGCGGGACGGCATCGCTCGGCCCGCTCGGCAGCGTGCGCGCGGCGCGGTCGTCTGCGGGCGGGTTCATGTTCGCGGGGGCGCGTCTCTGGGCTCGTCGATCATCCAGACATCGCCCCAGAGGGCCTGTCCGCCGTCGACGCGATATACGCTGCCGGTGACGAAGTCGTTGAGGTGACTCGCGAGAAAGACGATGACGCGGGCCACTTCGTCGACGGTGCCGAGGCGCTTGAGCGGGGTCGCGCGTCGGGCGGCGTCGAGCATCGCCTCGCCGTATTGCGCCGTGCCGCTCGAGCGGATGTTGTTGCCCGGAGCGACGCAATTGACGCGCACGCCGTGGCTCGCCCACTCGATGGCGAGCGAGGCCGTGAGGTTTTCGACGCCGGCGCGCGCGGCGCCCGTGTGCGCCATCCCCGGAAATCCCCGCACCACCGTGGCCGTCACCATCACGATGCGCCCCTTTTGCGCGGGCAGCATCGCGCGCGTCGCCACCTCCCGCGTCATGTAGAAGGAGCCGTTGAGATTGTTGCGAATCACGGCGTCGAAGCCGCGGGGCGACAGCTGCGCGGCGGGCGACGGAAACTGACCGCCGGCATTGTTGACGAGCACGTCGATGGCGCCGAAGCGCTCGAGCACGCGGTCGACGAACGCGGTGATCTGCGCGGGCTCGCGAATGTCGCACTCGCCCGCGAAGACGTTTGCCTCTGCTCCGCCGAGCGCCGACAGCTCCGCGCTCGCGACGCGCAGCTTCTCGGAGTCGCGCCCACAGATCGCGATCTTGCCACCGAGGGACAGGAGCTCTCTCGCGGTCGCGAGGCCGCTGCCGCTGCCGCCGCCGGTGACGATGCAGACCTGCCCGGCGAAGAGGTCGGGCGCGAACATCGACGAAGGAGGGCTCACGGGCACCGAATACAACATCGTGCGCCGCGCGTCGCGCAGGGCCGCGCCCAGGCAACATGGCGTCGCGCAGGGCCGCCGCTCGTGTCGTGAGCCCGAGATCCGCGCTCGGCGCCTCCGCCCAAGGCGCTGCTGCCCGCCGCAGCGTTGCCGCGCAAACTCTGTCTCGAGCTGCTACCGATGCGCTATACGGCTCACGATGAGCTCGATTCACGACTCGGTGCGCGAGGCGATCCGCGCCGCCATCGCAGGGGCCGAGGTCACGGTGACCGGAGGCGGCGGACATTTTCAGCTCGTGGTCACCGCGCCCGCGTTCGAGGGCAAGGGGACGCTCGAGCGGCACCGCCTCGTGCTCGGCGCGATCGCCCACTTGATGGGCGGCGACGACGCCCCCGTGCACGCGATCGACTCCATCACCACGCGGACGGCCTGAGGTGCCGTGGGTGCGCGCCTCGTTGCGAGGCAAAGAGGTCTATGCGCTCGCAGACGCGAGCGGCAAGCTCGTCTCGTCGTCGGGGCGCGTCGAGGTGCGCTTCCAACGGAACGACGGGCGTCGCTACCACGCTGCCGTCGCCAACCTCACCGTCACCGACGCAGCACCCCTTCCGGACGAGACGTGCGGGCCAGCGGACGACGTGGCCAGTCGGCGCGGGGCGAGCGATGGCACCGGGCGCGCGGCGAGCG
>SYFR01000028.1 GCA_005800325.1 Myxococcales bacterium
CCTTCGAGCCCGAGCGCACGACGAGCGCGTGCGCGCCCTTGATCGCCTCGCACAGCTCCGCCTCCTTGAGGCCCGGCCGGTAGTCGACCTCGCACTGCGGGTGGCTCTTCAACACGTCGATGCCCTGCTCGCTCAAGGAATCACTCACCAAGACTCGAAACATTTGCGTCATCTCCAAGTGGGGCGAGCCGAGGTCTCGCCGATTCGATCGTCAATTGTGATCAAGAAGCCGTTGGCTGCCGTGTCGCTCAGGTCCCCTTCGAGGCGACGAACCATGGTCCGCGGTGTCGCTCAGAGCCCCTCCGCCGCGCGCGAACCACGGTCCGCGGTGTCGCTCAGGTCCCCTTCGCCGCGAGCTTCGCGCGCAGCCGCGCGTCCGCCTCACCGACTTTTGCGGCCATCGCGCGGCGCTGCGCCTCCAAGCGCTCGGCGATGGCGCCGTCCGTCACGGCGAGGATCGCGGCGACGAACAAGCCCGCGTTCTTCGCGCCGCCGATCCCCATCGACGCGATCGGCACGCCTGGGGGCATCTGCACGCTCGAGAGCAAGGCATCCATGCCGCCGAGCGTGCCGGCCGGCATCGGCACGGCGATGACCGGCAACGTGGTGAGCGACGCGAACACGCCCGCGAGATGCGCCGCGATGCCGGCCGCCGCGATGATCGCCGCATAGCCCGCCTCCCGCGCGCCCGTCGCCAGCGCGTGGACGACGCCGGGAGTGCGGTGCGCCGACGCGACGCGTACGTCGTAGGGGATGCCGAGCTCGTCGAGGACCTGCCACGCGGCCTCGAGGCTCGGCGCGTCGCTGTCGGAGCCCATGACAATGAGGATCTTGCTCGGCACGTTGGCGTCTCCTAAGAGGTGGCGGGTGCGCCCGTGGGCGCGGTCAGCGACTCGGCGATGTCCGAGCGCCACTGCATGCCGTCGAAGCGAATGGCGCGCACGGCTTCGTAGGCGCGAGCACGCGCCGCGGCGACCGTCGGTCCGACGCCGCCGACGCCGAAGACCCGGCCGCCCGCCGTGACGACCTCGCCCTCGACGCCCGCGGTAACGACCTCGCCCCCGCGGCCCGCCGCAGCCGCAAGGCCGGCCGCTCCCGCAAGGCCCGCCGCTCCCGCAAGGCCCGCCGCATGCGCACGGTAAGCCGTGCCGGCGTGGTAGACGGTGACGTCGGCGAGTGAGCCCGCGCGATCGAGCCCGCTCACGGCGTCGCCTTTGCGTGCCGCCTCGGGATAGCCGTGCGCCGCGAGCACGACGACGACGGACGCGAGCCCCGAGGCCACCCCGACCGTCGACGGATCGAGGTCGCCTCGCGCTGCGCCAAGGAACAGCTCGCAGAGATCGCCCTCGAGCAGCGGCAGCACCGCCTGCGTCTCGGGATCGCCGAAGCGCACGTTGTGCTCCAGCAAGTACGGCACGCCGTCGGGAGTGACCATGACTCCGGCGAAGAGCACGCCGCGGTACGGGACGCCTTCGGCAGCGAGGCCGTGGATCGTCGGCAGCAAGATCTCGCGCTCGATGCGGGCGAGCAACGCGGCGTCGACGGGCACCGGCGCGACGGCCCCCATTCCGCCCGTGTTGGGCCCGCGATCGCCGTCGCCGATGCGCTTGTGATCGCGCGCGATCGGCAGCAAGAAGAGCTTCGAGGCGTCGCTCACGGCGAGCACGCTGAGCTCGGTGCCGGGCAGGCGATCTTCGAGCACGATCGTCCCCCCGGCCGCGCCGAACGCGCCCTCGACCAGCATCGCGCGCGCGGCCTCTTTCGCTTCGTCCGCCGAGCTCGTGACGATCGCGCCCTTGCCCGCCGCCAGGCCGTCGGTCTTCACCACCACGCGGTGCCCGAGCGCCTCGCGCGCGTCGATGTGCCGCACGGCCTCGTCGATGCTGCTCGTGACGAGGAACGGAGCCGTCGGCACGCCGAAGCGCGCCATCGCGAGCTTCATGAACGCCTTGCTCCCTTCGAGGCGCGCGGCGCTCGCCGATGGACCGAAGGCCGCGATCCCCGCCGCGTCGAGCGCGTCGACCACGCCGGCGCAGAGCGGCGCCTCGGGCCCGACGACGACGAGGTCGACCTCGCTCCGGCGCGCCAAAAGCACGACCTCCTCGGCGTCATCGATGCGCGCGAAGTCGACGTTGACGATGGCGGCCGCGGCGCTCGCGGCCTCACGCGCGGTGCCCGCATTTCCCGGCGCCACGAGCACCTCCCGCACCGACGGCGAGCGAGCGAGCGCCAACGCGAGCGCATGCTCCCGCCCGCCGGAGCCGAGCACGAGAACGCGTCGTTTTCGCATGACGCGGCTCCGCTACCACGTCCCGCGCGCCCCTGCCACCAGCGCCGACGCCGAGCTGCGCGCTCCCTCGTGCCACGGTCGAAGCCGCTCAGCGCGGGCGCCGCTGTGCACGCTCGAACCCGCTCAGCGCGGGCGCCCTTGTGCCACCCACGTCGCGAAGAGCTGGATGTCGGCGGGCGGCACCGGCGGCAGGCCGAGCGGCATGCCTCGGAGCTCGCGATCGGGCTTGCCCGCGACCTCGCGGTGCCGCGCCCACATGGCCGCGACGATGCGCGGCGTGCCGTCCGCGAGCTTGCCGAAGAGGCTCTTTCGCTCGCCGCTCGCGTCGAGGTAGCCGGCCTGCAGATGCTCGTAGCTCGTGAGGTTCACGCCGCGGGCCGAAAACCCGAAACCCCCGCTATTTCCTGGGCCGCCATCGCCGAGCGCCGTGTCCGGATCGCCGTGGCAGTGGCGGCAGGTCACGTCGAGCACGCGCGCCTTCACCTCGTCGAAGGTCACCTTGCGGTCGAGGAGCGGCAGCGGCACGGGCGCCGCCGGCAGCGACTCGTCGGCGAGCGCCGTGTGCATGAGAAATGCCGCGATGTCGCGCGCCTGCTCTGGCGTCATCGGCGTGCGCGGCATCAGCGTATCGGGCTTCATCGCCAGCGGGTCGAGCAGCCACGCGACGAGCGCACCGGGGCTCATCCGGGCGCGCACATGCCGCAGGTCGGGCGCCAGCATGACGGCCGCCCGCGTCTCACGCTTGCCCGCGTCGAGCTCGGTGCCGCCCGCGAGAAGCGCGGTCCCGCTCATGCGATGGCAGGCGCCGCACTGGAACGCGTCGACGAGCTTGCGCCCCCGCGCCTCGTCCGCACCCGCGAGCGCGTCGGCTCCTGCTCCCCCGGGCGAGGCTGCGAGAGTCGCTCCGCCCGCCGTGGAGGTTGCCGTCGACGCTGCCGCCGTTGCGCCACCTGTCGCTGCGCTCGCAGTCGCTGCGCCCGCCGGTTTTCCCTGGCTCACGAGATACGCCGCGAGATCGCGCGCTTCCTGCGCGTCGAGACCAAGCCGCGGCATCGTCGGCTCGAGTCGCGGTCGCAGATCGCGCGGCTCCGCGAGGAAATGGACGAGCCAAGAATAGTCGAGGCGCGCGCCGACTGACGCGAGCGAAGGCACAGCAAAGAGGTGTGCGACGTTCTTGCGCCAGCGTTTCGCGTCCGGCTCGTGGTCGAACTTTCCGGCGAGGACTTCGGAGTGGCAAGCCACGCAGTGGCGCGTCGTGTCGACGGGCTCGAGATCGAGCCCGCCGTGGCAACGATGGCACTCCCGCTTCTTGGCGAGCTCACGCCCGCGCGCGGCGTCCCCCCTCGGCTCGGGTGCGAGCGCGCCCACCGTCGAGGTGCCCACGCCCTTGGCGCTCGACGCCCCAACGGGCGCCGACGCAGCCGCCGCCGGCGCACCCGCGGTCGAGTCGCTCGCCGGCTCCCGCTCACACGCCGCGAGGGCGCTCGCGAGAAGGCCGGCGAGAAGAACCGCGGCGAGCTTGGCGCGTCGCATCATGGCAGCGTCATCCTACGCCAGCGATGCGCGGCTGATTCGCGCTAGCTTTGCCCGTTCCCGCGCGCCGGGGCGACGCAGATCGCGCCGTCTTTCGCCATGGTCTTGCAGCGCTCGAGAGCCGCGACGCGCCCGCTCTCGTCGCCGGCGTCCGCGCGAAGGCGAGCGAGCGAGCGGTACGACTCGGGCGTCGTCAACAGATCCTCTTGCGCGAGCTTCTCGAGCAGCACTTTTGCTTTCGCCTCGGAGCCACCGAGCTGCGCCATCGCCTCGCCGAGCTCGCTGTCGAGGGTCGGCTCGTTCTTCTTCGTCGCGCGCACCATCTCGAGCGCGCTCACGGCCCATGCGAGCCGGTCGTGCCGCGCCTCGGCCGTCTTCGGCAGGTAGCGCGCGTGCAGCTCGCTCGGCACCTCTTTCGCGAGCGCGCCGAGATCCCCGCCGGCGCGGGCGGTCGCGACGGCGAGCACGCGCAGCGCACGGTTCACGATCGGATCCTTCGACGCCTTCTTGTAATCGTGGATGTGCGGGATCATCCGGATCACCGAGCCCGCTGCGGCGAGGTAGCGCCCGTTCGCGAGCTGCTTCTCGGCGCGCGCGATGCCCTCGACGCGGTAGTCGATGTTCACCTCCGGCCACCAGCCGCCGCCACACGCCTCGGCGCGGGGAGCGAAGGTGCCGAGCGCGACGGCGACGGCGACGGCGACGGCTGCGGCCAAGGGCGAGACGCGGGGCGAGACGAGCGGCGAGACGCGGGGCGAGAGGTGCGAGCGGCGAGAGTTCATCGTGGGCCTCCGGGAAAACAGTGGTGCGGTGGGATCCTCGAGCATCGCGGCGCCGAGGCTGTGTGTGACAACGGACCGCGAGAAATTGTTCATTCGCCTGGCACGAATCCGACGAACTCCGCTTTTTTCAATCGTTACCGACGTTTATGATGCGGCCGCCATGCTGAAGGTTCTCCCTGCCGTACTCATCGCAGTGGCGCTCGGGGGCGCGTCGCTCGGCTGCCTGAGCAGCGGCGGGACTCCCGCCCTCGTCGCGCGGCAAGCCGACCCAACGCCGCTCGCCAAGTGTCAGGTGAAGAAGAGCCAGGCGAGCCCGCTCGTGACCGAGTGGCCGGCGTCCGAGAAGGCCCACCTCGAGGGCATGCTCAGTGAACGGACGGTCGTCGTCAGCTACTCCGGTTGCGAGCTGCGGATCCTCGACGGCTGCCGCGTGCAGGGCGGCTACAAGTTCACGCGCACGAGCCTCGCGAACGACACCATCGAAATCTCGGACGCGGACGAGCTCTACGCAAAACTTCCGCTCGGCGCCGTAAGCCTCGAGGGGGAGCTCGAGAAAACTGGGCGGCTCGCGGTGCGCACCACGGTCGCCGGGCAGCTTCGCCTCGACGCGGAGGCGCCGGCCCTCCCAACAGCGGTGCCTGCCGCGATGCGACGCACCTCGTCACTGCGCTCAGCGTCGGCGCGTTCGAGATGCTGAGCGGCGGCTCGACCAAGGTGGGCGGCGGCGCCAGCGTAACGGGGATCGGCGCTGCGGGCGCGCGCTCGAGCAACGAGGAGTCGTTGCTACGCTCGGCGGGGGACGGCCGGGCGTGCAAGCGCACCAGCAAGGAGCCAGACGCCGACTGCCGATCGCCGATCCAGCTGTTCCTCGAGCCCATCGACCGGAGCACGGCGAAGGGCGGCAGCGGCAGCGGAAGCAGCGGGCGCGACGGCGACGGCGATGGTGACGACGACCGCCGCGACCGCGACCGCGATCGCGACGACGACAAGCCCGACGACGACAAGCCCGACGACCGCAAGCGCGGCGACGGCAAGCGCGACGATCGGAAGCGCGACGAGGACGGCGAGCGGGCGGCGGCGCGGCCAACGCGCAGCGAACCAAACAACTCGGTCGCGCTCGCCAACGCGGAGCCGCCTACCGATAAGTCGGTCGAGGTCGAGTTCACGCTGCCGGACAACGGCGGGAAGTGGAACCTGCTAGCGGCCGACGGCACGCTGCTCTGCGAGCTGCCGTGCACGCGCCGGGTCGGCAATGGCAGCGGCCTGCGGCTGCAGCTCGACGCAGCCCGCCGCGAAGACATCAAGGTCGTCGCGGTGCCGCCGGATCTTGGCTATTCGCCAGGGCGACGCGTCAAGGCGGTGCCGCACCCGGCCAGCAACTCGGTGCTCGCCGGCTACGGTTTCTACGGCGGGATCCTCGGTGCCGTGGTAGGCGGCGCGATGGCCGGCGCGTCGTGCAAGAGCGACGAGACGACCGGCGTCGAGTTCGATGCAACACGCTGCTACGCGGGGATCGGCATCGGCGGGGCGAGCCTCGTCTTGGGCACGGTCGCGGGGATTTATTGGTACAAGAACTTCCGCGTCGAGGCGCTCGAGATGACGCTCATCGAAGACGAGAGCGGCGGCCTCCAGCTCGGGCCGGGCTACCTCAGGTTCTGAGCGGGCCAGCAGCGCAATTGCCAGTGATCACGCCGGCGTAATTGCCAGTCAACGCGGCGTCGCAATTGCCAGTCAACGCGGCGTCGCAATTGCCAGTCAACGCGGCGTCGCAATTGCCAGTCAACGCGGCGTCGCAATTGCCAGTCAACGCGGCGGCTATTTGCCAGTCAACGCGGCGGCTATTTGCCAGTCAACGCGGCAGCTATTTGCCAGTCAACGCGGCAGCTATTTGCCAGTCAACGCAGCGGCGTAATTGCCAGTGAACGCGGCGGCTCAGCTATTTGCCAGTCAACGCAGCGGCGTAATTGCCAGTGAACACGGCGGCGCAATTGCCAGTGAACACGGCGGCGCAATTGCCAGTCAACACGGCGGCGAGCTGTTCGTGTGAGCGGACCTGTGGTGGCGCGGTCCGTGCGGCGGCGCTCGCGGCCTACTCGCCCTGCCGGTGCGAGAGGTCGACCAGCGCGATGCCGAGGCGCTCGGCGTGCGTGAAGATGCGCTCGTCCCGGTAGAATTCACCGAACACGATGCGCTCGATGCCGGCGTTGGCGACCATCTTGAAGCAGCCCCAGCAGGGCGACGCGGTGATGTAGATCGACGCCTTGTCGATCGCCGTGCCGTTGCGGGCGGCTTGGATGATGGCGTTCGCCTCGGCGTGGATGGTGCGCACGCAGTGGCCCTCGTCCATCATGTGCCCCGCCTCGTCGCAGTGCTCGAGACCGCGGAGCGAGCCGTTGTAGCCAGTGGCGAGGATGCAGCGATCGCGCACGATCACCGCACCGACGTGCTTGCGATCGCAGGTGGCGCGCGTCGCGACCTCGCGCGCGATGTTCATGAAGTACTCGTCCCAGGAGGCACGGCCCGTGTCGCTCATCGCGGCGCACGCTCGCAACGACGAGGCGGCGATGCAAGCGCCTCATCGGGGCAGCACACGAGGGCGGGGTGGGATCGACGGCTGAGGGTCACGGTGCCCATTCACGCGATGCAAGCGGCGTGGCTCAGTCGTGCGCGTCGCGTGAGGCTGCGCAGGCCTTCCACACCGTCGCCGGCGGAGGCGCGAGGCGGTGCCGCTGCCGGTTCGTCGCGACGAAGCGGAGCCAGTGGCGGCACGCGTCCGCGGCCGACCACGCGAGGCTGGCGGGCCGGTGATGAAAGAGGCGCATCAGCGTGCGCTGCGCGTTGAACGAGACGTGCGGAGCGGCCGCGGTCGCGCGCACGAGATCCCACGCGCGGCGGGTCGACAGCTCGCGGACGTCGTAGCCGGCGGCGCGGAAACCGCTCACGAGCCAGGCGTCGCGGGGAGCGCGCTTGCTGCGGGACCAGGCCGCGTTCCACGTGGCGAGGCTGCGCCCGCGCGCCGCGGCGTCGCCCTCGAGGTTCGTGGGCAAGCTGGCGTTCGTGAGCATCCCGAGCGCGCGCTCGGCGGCGCTGCGTACATCGACGCGGCGATCTTCGAGCAGCGACAGGAGCGGCTCCACGGGCTCGAAGCGCTCGCTCAGGCCGGCCGCGTCAATCGCCGCGAGCTGCATCGCCTCGTGCATGCGCGCCTCCGCGAAGAGGGGCGCCGCGAGCTGCGCCGCGAGGTCGGCGGCGAAGCCCCACGACGCGTCGGGCTCGGGCGGCTCGCCGAGTGACGGGGACGCCGCCGCCCGCGCCGCACGCCACGACGCGACGAAGCTGAGGCCATCCAGGGCGAGCGCACCACCGACGGGCTTGCCGAGCGCGATGCCGAGCCCGGCGAGGATGGGCGTGTCGCTCTCGGGGGCGCCGACGGCAGAACGCAAGAGCTCGCCAGCAGCGCGGCCCCCGAGCTTGCCCGCCGCCTGGATGACGGCGATGCGCACGAGCGCGTCGGGATCGGTTTCGAACAGGCGCGCGAGCCGCTCGACGTGGCCCTCGCCGCCCAGCGCCGCGATCGCTCGGACCGCCGCGCGCCGCACGATGGCCTCTCGATCGTCGAGCGCCGCGACCAGGCGCTCGAGCTCTTCGCGCGCGTCGAGCAACACGAGCCGGTCGACCGCGCTCTTTCGGACATCCGCCACCTCGGAGCCGAGAAACGCGGCGACGGACGCGATGCGCTGGCGCTTCTTGCCATCGAAGCCGCGGTGCCATGGCTGCTCGGTGCCCGCGTCCTCGCAGCCGCCGAGGACGTCGCGCTCGCTGCAGAAGACGCGCACGTGCAGGTGGTCGTCGTGCGCGCCCGAGCCGCCGGGCTGCAGCATCGCGTCGCTCGCCTTCTTGATGAGTGAGCCGGGCTCGCGCTGGCGGCGGGCGTGCGCGAGGAGCTGCCGCTCGAGGGGCGCGCTGATGAAGAGCCACTGTACGCTCGCGCGCTTCGAGGTGACGAGCGATTTCACGATGCGCCAGGTGCGCGCGACGTCGATGCGAAAGCCGCCGCCCGACGACAGCCCGCTCGGCCCGAGGCGCACGAGCTCGGGCGGATCGACGGGCCGGCCCTTGGCGTCGAGGTACGCGAACGCGACGTCGGCGTCGCGCCCCGAGTTGTGGCTGATCGAGTACGAGATGTCGCCGCCCCCTGGCCGCGCGACGTTGCCGAGCCAGAGCTTGGTCTTGGTCGCGCCATGGAGCGCGTGTGCCGCCTCGCCCAAGAGCTCGACGAGCTCGCTCGTGCCGTAGCGAAGCTCGCGCTCTCGCTGCTTCGGCAAGATCCCGAGCGCCTCACTCTCGTCGATGCGCGCGCCCTGCACGAGGTAGCCGTTCGAGGTGTCGCCGACCGAGACGGAGACGTCGCTCGGCTCGTCGGGAAGAAACGGACAGTCGTGCCGCACGTCCTCGTCGGCGCGAGGCGCGGGCGCTCCCGCCGCGAACGACTCTCGTTCGGTGGGGGCGACGCCGTCACCGCGCTCTTTGGGGGCGAGCGCCTCCACCGTCGCGTGCGGGGACGCCGCTAGCCGCTCGCCGCCCTCGCTGCCGACGGCCGTGCGACTCCGCGCCGCGAGCACCGCGAGCGCCACCGTCGCCGCGAGGCACGCCGCGAGCGATGCGCGCCTTCTCGAGCACCGCGGGAGCAACATGCTGTTGGGCTACACGGCCGCCCTGACGGCCGCAACAAACCGGCCGCAATTGCCACGGAGCCGCGCCCTCGTGTGGCGCGCGCGGCGGTGACGGGAAGGCAACGCCGCGTGAGAATTTCGCGTTAAACGCGGGACAAAAGGGAAGGACCCGCCACACTCGCTTTCCAATACCGTTGCACCCTTCCGGGCCTGGCGGGGTTCGTGGTGCGCTGTCGGCGGGTCCACAATCGCGCTCGGTCGGATCCGATCGAGCGAGCGACGAAGATCTCGTAGCGCACCCGGCGGGTCGTGTCGAGCGGACGCTGCACGCGACGGGGGCCCGTGGGCGTGACGGCTGCCGCAACCCACGCTGGCGCTCGGTCAGCACGTCATGCTCAGACGGTACGACCGCGCCACGCCGCGCTCACGACTGCCCCACGCTCGCGCTCGGTCAGCACGTCACGCTCGGGTATACTCAGGGGCACACGCCCGGCCTCGGCGGCGAGGTCACGGCGCGGCCGTTGCGCCACACCACCGGCACCTCGCGCCTGACCTTGCGGAGCAAGTCGCAGCGGCTCCCCTCGAGGTCGCCGAGATCCCACGCGAGCCCATCGCCGAGCGTGCTCGCCGCGTACAATTTCCGCCCCGAGACGAGCAGATGACCGACGGGCCCGTGCAGCCGCGCGTGGTCGAGGCGCTGCGCGGTCGCGCCGTCCCACATGCCGACGTCGCCATTGGCGAACCCCGCGATCCACACTCCCCCTGGGCCGCGGACGATGCGCTCGACGAGGCTCCGGGCGGTCGCTTCGAGCTCCTGTTCTTCTCCGGTCGCCAGGTCTCGGCGGACGATTTGTCCATCGCGGTGGCCGATGGCCAAGACGCCTCCGCCCATCGCGAGCGCGGAAACTCCAGGTTTTTCGGCGATTCGATGCCGCTCGACCCCCGCGGCGTCGACGACCCGCACTTCGTCCCCCACGCCCATCGCGACGAGTCCATCCCCTTGCCCGAGCGCGCTGCACCCCGAGATCCCGAGCGATCGGGCGCCCGAAGCGTCGAGCCGCACGACGTCCGTCGGGGTGCTCGCGTAGCAAGCCGATTCGGTGGCGACGATCGAGCGGGCGGTCAGCGGCGCTCGTGACAGCTCGCGATCGTTCGCGAGATCGGCGAGGACCAGGTGCCCGTCGAGGGTCGCGACGCAGAGACGCGCACCGTCGTCGCTCACGCTGCTCGCCGCCGCGGCTTCTACGGCACCACGGCACGTCGCGCGCGGAGCGCCGGCGGGCGTGCCGTCGACCTCGGTCCAGCCGAGCTGCGAGTAGAGCAGCGCCGGCGCGCTGGGAGCGAGCGCGGGCGGCACGAGCGCGGCGGCGCTCCACCGCGGGCGCATCGTGGCGGCATCCCAGAGACGCACGGTGCGGTCGTCGCTGGCCGTGACGAAGACGCTGCCGCGTCGCCCGAAGCGCACGGTGTTGACCTCATCTCGATGAGCCTCGACGACGACCGTCGCGCCGCCGGCGGTCGGGATCAGCCGCACGGTGCCATCCGCGCACGGAGCGGCGAGCCACGTTCCTTCGTCGTCGAACGCGAGGCGGTAGCAGCGCGTCGGTGCCCGCTCGAGGTCGATGGGCACGGGCGAGTCGCCCGCATCCGGGCCGACCGGCCACCGGCGGAAGTTCCCGTCCGCGTCCGACGTGACGAGCTCCTCGCCGCTCGGGTGAAAGACGACCCCGTAGATCCGCGGCCCGCCGCCCGCGAGCTTGCGCACGAGCGTGCCAGCCGCGAGCGACCAGAGGCGCACCGAGCCGTCGTAGCTCGCGAGAGCCGCGCGCTTGCCGTCCTTTGCTATGGCGATGTCGTGGATCCGCTCGCTCCCCGAGGGCAAGGACCAGCGGGTCTCGCCCGTCTCGACGTCCACGACGCGGGCGGCCCCGTCGTGCGCTGCGACGACGACGCTTCGCGCATCGGCGAACGCGACCGCGGAGAGCGGCGCGGAGTGCGCGAAGAGAGCGCGCTCGCGCTTGCCGGCGCTCGTCCACGACCGCAAGAGCCCGTCATCGCCCGCCGAAACGAGCCGCTTCCCATCGGGACTGAACGCGACGTCGTTCACCTTGCCTTGATGCCCGGCGTGCAGGCGCACGAGCCTGCCGGTGCTCGCCTGCCACAGGCCGACGCGTCCGTCTCGGTCGGCCGAGGCGAGCCACTCGCCGTCTGGTGAGATCACCGCGCTCTGAAGCGTGCCCTCGTGCGCGAGGCGAGCGTCCGTCGCCGGCACGTCGGCCCGGTAGAGGCTGACCCCTTGGACCAGCGACGCGGTCGCCAGCAGCTTGCCGGTGCCATCGAAGGCGGCGTCGCTCACCGCGCTCGCGTGGGGGTAGCTCCCGACCACGCTCGCCGTCGCGACGTCCCACACGATGACCTGGCCGTCGAGTCCGGTCGACACGAGCCGCTTGCCGTCGGGTGCGAACGCGATGCGCTGCGCGGCGGCGCCGTGCTCGCGCAGCACCGCCCGCTCGGTGCGGGTCGCGACATCCCAGAGGCGCACCGTCGAGTCGAGGCTGCTCGTCGCGACGAGCCGACCGTCGCGGGCGAACTCCACCCCGTAGATCGCGAGCTCGTGGGCCTGCCACTGTCCCGCGTCGCGGCCCGACTCGGCGCTCCATAAGCGCACGACGCCGCGCGCGTCGCCGGACGCGACCAGCTTGCCATCGGGGCTGTAGGCGACGCCCCGCACGGCGGCGGCGTGACCTCGCATGGCGGCGAGCTCGCGACCGCTCGCCACCTCCCACACTCGCACCGAGCCGTCGTACCCGCCAGCGACGAGCCGCGCTCCGTCCGGTGAGAAACGCGCGGTGTGCACGGCGCTCGTGTGGCCGCGCAGGACGCGCTCGAGCGCGCCCGTCGCCACGCTCCATAGGCGCACGGTGTTGTCGAGGCTCGACGTCGCGAGCGTCTTGTCGTCGGGCGAGAAGCTCACCGACAAAATCTGGTCCGCATGGCCGCGCAGGGCTCGGTGCGCGCGCGTCTCGGTCGCGACGAGGAGCGCGACGCCATTCGAGCCTCCGGCCGCCACGTGCATGCCATCGTGGGAGATGGCGACGCCGACCACGTGCTCCGCTGACGGAAGCTGCCAGACGAGCGGCTCGCGCTCGAGCTTGCGCCACAGCGCACGCGAGCCGAGCGTGTCCTCGATCTCGAGCGACTCGCGTAGCTTGGCCCGCGCCTCGAGCACGTGTCGCTGCGCGAGCGCCGCACGAGCGCCTTCACGAAGCGCCTCGGCACGGCGCTGTTCGGCGCGGTCGCGCTGTTCGGCGATGTTCACCGCGACGACCACGGCAGTGACGGCGATCGCCACGGCGGCCACCACCGCCAAGGCACCGAGCGCGCGGCGGCGCCGCTGCTGGCGTTTCGCGACGCGCTCGCTCGCGGCGATGAACTCGCGCACCGGCCTCGGCAAGACCCTCGCGGCCCGCGCGCGCATGCGCACGGCGTCGTCGAGCGCCTCGCCACGCCAGAGCTGATCGGCCGCCTTGCCGCGCTCGTGCCAGAAGCGCGCGGCCTGCTCGAGCTGGCCAAAGAGCACGACGTCTTCGTGCGACTCGTCGACCCAACGAGCGAGGGTAGCCCACGTGCGAAGGAGCGACTCATGCGCGAGCTCGAGCATGACGCCGCCCTTCTGTTCGGGGAACTTGATGGTCGAGAGGAGCCGCGCCTCGATGAAACGCGCCAAGATCGCGGAGCCGCGCGCCCCGAGGCCGTCGAGCGCCTGGTCACGGGTCACCACCTTGCGCGTCCGGTCGGGCGTGACGAGCCGCAGGAGGAGCTGTCGGGCAACACGCGGCTCGTCGTCCGAGAGCGCGGCCAGCACGCCGTCGGCGTGGCGCGCGAGGGCGCCTTCGACGCCGCCGAGATCGACGTACGCGGCGCGCGTCAGGCGCAGGCCTTCCCGGTCGCGCCTCTCCCACAAGAGGCTCGCGGCGAACTGCAAGAGCGGCAGCGCCGCCTGCTCGCCCGCCACGGCGCGGACCATGTCACGCGCGAGCTCGGGGTCGTCGTAGGTGTAGCCGAGGTTTTTGATCGGGCGGATGAGCGTCTCTTCGAGCGCGCCCGCGTCGGGCCGCTGAATGAGCGTCACGTGGCCGAGGATCTCGCTCGCCGACGGACTGACGGCGAGGCGGCCCAGGAAATCATCGCGGATCGTGAAGATGATGCGCACCGGATCGAGCGGATCATCGGTCGCCGAGCAGAGCAGCTCGACGAAAGCGCGCGCGCCTGCGTCGTCTTGCGCGAGCGTGAAGACCTCCTCCATCTGATCGACGAACAAGAGCACGCGGGAGCTCTGCGCCTCGGCGAGCGCTCCCAGCTCGAAGCCGAGCTGACCGGGATTGTCGCGCAGGCGCGCCGCAAGCTCGGTGACCTCGACGCGATGGCTGCCCGTCGCCGTCAGCGCCGCGCCCGCGGCCTCGGCCTGCGCGAGCACGGGTAGCCCGCCGTCCGTGCGGGTCGGCTCGTCGCCCCGAGGCCTGTTCCTCCGAACGCGCGTCGGGGCGTCGTGCGCGCGCCGAAGCTGCGGCCCCGAGCCACCGGCGTCTTCCCCGAGCAAGAGCCGCGACGCGAGCGCGGCGAAGGGATCGGTGCCGGGGCGCATCGAGAGCACCGAGAAGTGCTCTTGCTCCATCAAGCGAGGGATGACTCCCGCCTGTACGAACGAGCTCTTGCCCGAGCCCGAGGGCCCGACCACCGGGAGCACGGTGCGAATGCGCGCACGCTCGACGAACGCCGCGATCTCGGCGTCGCGACCAAAGTAGAGGTGCTCGTGCTCACGCGTGAACGACGCGAGGCCGCGAAACGGATTTTCGCCAACCACGATCGCTCGGGCCTCGCCTGCGATCAGGGAAGAGAGCCGCGCCACGAGCCGCGCCGACGTGGGGCGAAGGGCCGGCTCCTTCTCGAGGCACTGGGCGACGAGCTCCTCGATGTCCTCGGTTACCTGCGCGTGCCCTCGCAGGCCCGGAGCCTTCTCCCCGCCGCCCACCGCGAACGCCAGCTCGGCGAGCGCGAGGCCCTCGTAAGGGTGGTGGCCGGCGAGCATGATGTACATGACGATCCCGAGCGCCCACACGTCGCTCGCCTCGGCGGCGGGCTCCTCTTGCCACTGCTCGGGAGCCATGTATTTCGGCGTGCCCGGGCCGAAGGTGTCGGCAGCGCCCACGCCCGCGCTCAGCAGCTGGGCCGCTCTCCTACTCGAAGGCGGAAGCGTGTCCGCGTCGCCGACTTCGGTGGTGTCGGGAGCGCGCTCGACGATCTTGGCGAGGCCAAAGTCGAGCACGCGCACGCGGCCGTCGCGGCCGATCAGCACGTTGCCCGGCTTGAGATCGCGATGGAGCACGCCGTGCCGGTGGGCCTCGGCGAGGGCCTCGGCGATGGCGAGCGCGACGCGCAGGGCCTCGCGCTGACTCAGGCGCGTGTCCGCCATGCGCGCCGAGAGGTTCTCGCCCTCGAGCAGCTCGAGCGCGAGATACGGGCCCGTGTCGTGCTCGCCGACGGCGTAGATCGTCACGATGTTGGGGTGGTTGAAGCGCGCCGTCGCCCGCGCCTCGACCACGAACCGCTCGCGCATCGCCTTGGTCTCGAAGCGATCGGCCGTGACCACCTTGAGCGCGACCTTGCGCCCGAGCTTCATGTCGCGCGCGGCGTAGACCTCGCCCATGCCGCCCTTGCCGAGCATGCGGAGGACGCGAAAGTGGTCGACCATCGTGCCGGCGGCCAGGAGCGGCCGACCCCCACGGGGTGGCCCCGCGTCCGAGCCGGTTACCCGCGGCACGCCGGCTGCCGCGGGGTTCGCCGGAGCGGCTAGCCCTGCGGGATCTGGTCTCGCGCCGCTGTCGTTCACGGGGCGCGTATCGTAGCAACGGTTTGGGGGAACTGGCTGCGCGCATGCGAGGCCCCGACGTGACCCGCGTCGATTGGGCCTCGATTCGAGCGATCACCGGGTCTACGGTTGGGTCATGAACGCCGCCGACGATGAGCCGCCGCAGGTGCCGATCTGGCCCAAGGTGATGTTCGTCGCATCCGCGCTCGCGGCGGCGCTGCTGCTGCGCGAGACGTGGCAGAACCCGGTCGTCGGGGTGTTGGCGCTCGCGCTGGCGGGCTCGTTCTGGCTCGCGCGCTTCGTGGCGCGGCGCCGGGCGAAGCAGCTCTTTCTCGGCGGCAACGTCGACGCCATCGTCGCGCGCTGGTCGGGCGCGGTCTCGAGCATGCCGCACTTCGAGACGATGGGGCCGCTGATGGCGGCGACGGCGTTCGCGGCCTACGGCTGGGTGACGCGGGCGCGCGCGGCCATGCGCGAGGCCGATCGCGGCGAGGCCTGGGAGGCGGCGCTCGAGCAGCGTCTCTTCCTCGACACGTTGCTCTACGCGTTCGAGGGCGACAGCGCAACCGCGCTCGATCGGGCGGCGCGCCTCGAGCGGCTGCCGATGCCCCCGGCCGCGCCTCCGCTCGTCGGACGCATCCGGCTCCTGCGCGAAGGGGCCGCGGCGCTGGCGCGTGCGTTCGCCCACGCGGGACGCACCGGTGATACTTCGTTGCTCGTGGCGGCGAGCGAGGCGAGCCCGCTCGTCCACTGGGCCATGCGCTACGGCGCGGCCATCTCGGCCATCGACGCCGGCGACGTCGGCAAGGCGCGCGAGCTCATCGCGCTGGCCCCGAAGTGGTCAGAAGAGTCGTGCTTTCTCGAGTTTCACCGAGAGATCGACGCCGAACTCACGCGGCGCGAGAGCTGCTGAATCGCGAACTGGTCAATCGCGAGCTGGTCAATCGCGAGCTGGTCAATCGCGAGCTGGTCAATCGCGAGCCGGTCAATCGCGAGCTGGCGACTCGCGAGAGGGCCAATCGCGAGCTGGTCAATCGCGAGCTGGTCAATCGCGAGAGGGCCAATCGCGAG
>SYFR01000246.1 GCA_005800325.1 Myxococcales bacterium
ACCACGGTGACGGTCATGCCCTGGATGCCGACCTCCGCAAGGGCATCTTTGACTTCGTCCAGTTTGAACGGCTTGATGATCGCCTCGACCTTCTTCATGTGCGTGCTCGTGTCCGTGCTTGCTGAAGGGGGATGGTGCCGGCTCGTTGCGCCGCGCGACGCCGCTCGTCGCCGCCGTCGCCTGGCCCCGCGGAGCCAACGCCGCTGAGCCTGGTGGGGCCGTGCGACGCTGGGCATGTAGCGTGCGCCTCGTTTCGGGAATGTTTCGCGTCAAGGCGTGCCGCGTCTCGTTCGCCGAGAGGTCCCGAGCAGCGAGCGCGGTGGGCTGCGCGAGCACGTCGTGAGCTGGCAGCGAAGCGGTTTTCAACCGCCTCCCGAGTTGTCCGCGGGTGCGAGGTCGCATAGCCTCTCGGTGCCCGTTCCGGCCGGCGCGCCGGGCAGAAAACCCTGGGCCCATGGCACCCTCCACCAGCATCCCGGCAGGCGCGGTCCTGTCAGGGAAGTACTTGGTCGGCCGAGAGATCGGCCGCGGTGGGATGGCTGCGGTGTACGAGGCGCAGAACCTCGACATCGGCAAGCGCGTCGCCATCAAGGCGCTCGCCGGGCACCTCGCGGGCTCGGCGACGGTCGTGGAGCGGTTCATGCGCGAGGCGCGCGCGGTCGCCAAGATCCGCAGCCCGCACATCTGCGATGTCTTCGACGTCGGCAAGCTCGACGATGGCACGCCCTTCCTCGTGCTCGAGCTGCTCGAGGGCGAGTCGCTCTACGACGCGATGGTGCGCGATCGGCAGATGTCCGAAAAGCTCACGCTGGCCATCGTGCTGCAGTGCTGCCGCGGGCTCGCGAAGGCGCACGAGGCGGGGATCGTTCACCGCGATCTCAAGCCCGAGAACATCTTCCTCACCGTCGACGTCGACGGCGATCTGCTCGTGAAGATCCTCGATTTCGGGCTCGCGAAATTCTACGAGCAGGGCGACACCGAGAAGCGCGGCAGGTCGGCGCGCCTCACGCGCGACGGCGCTGTGTTCGGAACGCCGGTGTACATGAGCCCCGAGCAGGTGCGCGGACAGGCAGCGGCCGACGAACGCGCCGATCTCTGGGCGCTCGCATGCATCGCCTACGAGTGCGTCACGGGCACGACCGTGTGGACCACGGACGACGGGGTCGCGATGACCTTCGCGCAGATCGCCGCCGCGCCCATTCCCGATCCGCGGCTCTACCGGCCCGATTTGCCCGAGAGCTTCACGGAGTGGTTTCGGTGCGCGCTCGACCGCGACATCTCCAAGCGCTACCAGTCGGTGCAGGAGCTCGCCGACGGTCTCGCGGCGGCGTTTCGGTTCGAGCAGAGCGGACTCGATCCGGGCCTCATCGATCGCATCGCGCGCGAGGCGACCGCTCGACACGCGAGCGGCCCAACGCGTGCGCCGGCGTCGAGCGCGGGTGACGACGGTACTGCGAGCCGCCGTCCTGTGCGGCCGCCGTCACCGCATCGAAGTGGGCAATCGGCTGGGCAATCGGCTGGGCAATCGGCTGGGCAATCGGCTGGGCAATCGGCTGGGCAATCGGCTGGGCAATCGGCTGGGCAATCGACTGGGCAATCGGCTGGGCAATCGACTGGGCAATCGACTGGGCAATCGGCTGGGCACCCGACTGGGGTCCTCGGCTCGCCCACGTCGACGCCGTTCGCGGTCGACGAAGACATCGACGTCGCCCCGCAGATGCGCGGCCACGTGCCCGTGAAGGCCGTCGTCGCCGTCGCCGCCCTTGCGGCGCTCGCGCTGGTCGCCGCCGCCGTGCCTCGCGGCCCTGGCACCGCCGAGCTCGAGCCGGCCCGCAGCTTCGGCGTCGTCGCCTTGCGACTCGCGGAGCGCGCACCGCCCGAGCGCTCGGGGTTCACGCACGTGGCGAGCCACCCGTGGCTCCCGCGCGTCCGTCAAGCGCAGGTCCAGATCTCGCGCGGCGAGCACGAGCGCGCAGCCGCCGCATTGCGCCACGTCTTCGACGAGACGAAGCACCCGATGGTGAAGAACCTCGTCGACCAGGTGCAGGTCGCGCTCTCGGCGCAGAAGAGCAGCGCGCGTTGCCAGGTGACCGGGATCGGCAGGCCGCGCAGCGACGATCTGCTCGCGCAAGATCACCGCCCGACGTCGGCCGGATCGCCTGCGATCGCGCTCGGCATCGGCGGCGCGGTGGTCGCGTGGACCGAGCCCGTGGACGCGGCGCAACGCGTACGAGCCGTCGCGCTGGACGAGTCGCTCCGCAACGACGGTCTCATGGCGGACGTCACGCCCGAGGGCGCGCATGTGGCGGCGCCGTTTCTGCTGCCGATCGCGCAGCGATTCCTGCTGGTGTACGGCGATCATGATGGGGCTCGACCGGGCGCGCACGCGCGGTGGCTCGCGCCGACCGCGGCGATCACCGGAGAGCTCGTGACCGTGTCGACCACGAAGCGCGCCGCGGTGGACGTACGCGCGGCGCGAACGTCGGACGGCGGCTTCGTCGTCGTCTGGGTCGAACAGCCCGAGCGCGGCAAGGCGGAGCTCATGCTTCGCCGCTACGACAAAGACAGCCGCCCCATCGGCGAGCCTGCGCGGCTCTTCGGCGAAGAGCGCGACCCGGGCGCCGCGGCGCGCGCGCACGGAGCGGTAATCGAGGTGCGCGACGCGTGGCTTCACGTGGCCTACGTCGTGACGCGCGGCGTGACGCAAGAGGTTCGGTTTGCGACCGTCCCGCTCGAGGGAGGGCGACCCGCGACCGAGCTCGTCGTGTCGTCCGCTTCGGAGAAAGCGGCGGCGCCGTCGCTCGGGTGCGTCGCCGACGGCTGCTACGTCGCGTGGGGCGACGCGATGCGAAGCGGCGTCAGCGTCGCCTTCATCACCCACGAGAAGGGCCGTCTCGCGTGGCACAACCGCTTCAGCGCAGCCGGAAAGCAGGCGCAGCTCGGCGTCGCACCAAACGGTCAGGCGATGGGAGCCTGGTACGAGGGCGGACGCGTCGTCGTGGCGCCGCTCGGCGCGAACGGGATCGGTCCCGAGAGCAAGGTCGCGCGCGTCGTCGGCGATCCGCCCGCGCCGTCCATCGCGCCCGGCGCTCAGCGCGGCGAGTGGTACCTGGGGTGGCTCGATTTCGAGTCGGGGCGACAAGAGCCTTACGTCGTTCGCGTGCTGTGTCCTTAGGAGTCCGGGTTTGATGTACACGTCGCCGCCGCGGAGCGAGCTCATCGAGAGGCCCATCTGGACCGAGCGCACGCTGCTCGCGCCGCTCACGGTAGCCGATGCGCCGGACGTGTTCCGCGCGGTCGATGCCTCGCGCGCGTCGCTCGAGCCCTGGCTCCCGTGGGTCCCATTTCAGCGGGACCTCGCCTCGGCGACGAGCTTCGCGGAGGCGTCCGACGCGGACTGGGACGCCGGCCGGGCCCTGCGCTTCTCGATCCGCGATCGCCAGACGCGCACGCTGCTCGGCGTCGTCGGACTCGAGGCGTGCGTCGCGATCCACCGATCGTGCGCGCTCGGCTACTGGCTGAGGAAGGACGTGGAGCAGCGCGGCTTGATGACGGAGGCCGCCCACGCCTGCCTCGACTTCGGGTTTCGCAGCGCGCGCTTTCATCGCATTCGTGTCGCGGCGGCGACGGACAACCACCGCTCCTTGCGCGTCATCGCGCGGCTCGGGTTTCGCTTCGAAGGGATCGAGCGCGAGGCCGAATAGTGCCAGGGACGATGGCTCGACCACGCCGTCTTCGCGCTGCTCGAGCACGAGTGGTCGCGGGCGTCGTGAGGCGCGCTCCGGATGCCTGAGGCGACAGGCGTTGAGCCCGGCCGCGCACTGCGCGCGAGCCGCAGGTGGCCGCTCGTTCCCGTCGCGCCGCTGATCGTCGTCCTGGTCGGGCTCGTCACCGCGGTCGTCATCCTCTTCGTGGGACTCGCCAAGCTCGCGCGGGCGAGCGACGAGGCGGCGCTGCTCGAGGCCCGGACGCTCGCCGCGACGATCGCTTCGCGGCTCCGGGCCACGCCCGAGCGTGACCGTGCCGGGCTGTTCGCATACGCGCACGCGCGAACGCAGGCGGGGCTCTACCTGCTCAATGCGCGAGGTCACGTCGAGCACGCATCCGCGGCCTCGGCGCTCGGCGAACGCGACTTGAGCCGTCTCGTCTCGCGCGGCGAGGGGATCTTCGAGGAGACCGCCGTCGGACGGCGCGCGTTCGCGCTGAGCACGCTGAGCGCGCCGTTCGAGCACCTCGCGGTCGCGGCGCTCGTGGACGCGCCGGGCGCGGCGAAGGGGACCCTCAGGATGACGAACGCCGTCCTCGTGCTCGCGCTCTCGATGCTCGGGCTCGCGGCGGTGGTAGCGGTCGTGTTCATGCGCGCGACGCGCGACGATGTCACGTTCGTGGATCGCCGCATCACCGAGATGGCGACCGATCCCAAGGGCGGCGTCGGGGAGCGCGCGCTCCTCGTGCCGCTTCGCTCCTTCGACCAGGTGGGCGTCCTGACGGCGGCGCTCAACGCGCTCGTCGGACGGTACGCGGAGGCAGAGCGCCGCTACCGAAAGAACCTCGAGGCGGCGGCGCAGATCGACGCGGAGCGCTCGGAGTTTCTCGCTGGCTTGAGCCACGAACTGCAGACGCCGCTGAAT
>SYFR01000029.1 GCA_005800325.1 Myxococcales bacterium
CCGCCCGTCGGCGCGCGACGCGGCGCGTGCCTCTGTAGTGAGGGCATCGTCGAGCAGCGCGTAGAGGCCGCCGGCGATGGCCGTGATCACGGTCCCGGCCGCGGCGCGCTGGAGGAAGCGTCGTCGCGCGACGAGCGTAGTCAGGTGGTGCGCGAGGGGGGCGACGTGCGGCGACGGGTCGATGCGTGCGAGGTCGTCCTGCGAGGGCGGATCGCGGGATTCCATGGTACCCATCCTACGCACCCGACCGGGTGACGGTTACGAACGGTGATGCACAAGCAGGGCAGTGTCGAGCGACTCCTCGCGGCGTGGCGAGAGGAGACGGGGCCCGCGGGACGGCGCGCGCTCCTCGCGCTGTTCGCGGCGGCGGTTATCGGCGCGGTGTTGCTCGGGCGCACGGGCGTGCCGTGGTCGCGACCCGCGGCGCTCGCCGTCGTGCTCCTCGGGGGCGCGCCCATCGTCGTCGCGCGGCGCCGGCAAAGGCAAGAGGACCGTGACGTTCGTGCCGCCGTCGCTGCCACCATCTTGCGGACCGAGCCCGACGTGGGGCTCGCCGCGCTGCGTGCCCTCGGGCTTCGGGACCGAGCCCTGGCGGGTGGCGACGTTGGCTCGCCCGAGCTCGTCGGGCTGCACCTCTCGCGGGTGCTCGGGCGCGCGTCCGAGGGGCTCGTGGCCAAGCGCGGGGCGCGCGTGGCGTGGCGATGGTCGCTCGGGGGCGCGGCGCTCGCGCTCGCGTGTTTTGGCGTGGTCGCGTTCGAGCCTGCGCGCATCGTCGAGGGGCTCGACGTGCTGGCCGCGTCGACCGGGCGCGCGCCGCTCGCCCTCGTCTGGACGCGCGACACGTCCGTCGTCGCCGAGCCGCCGAGCTACCTCGACCGTGAGCGCGAGATGTTGTCCGCGCAGGCGGAGGCCGTGCTGCCGGTCGGCACGCGCATCACGGTCGGGGCCGTGCCGCTGCGACGCGGGCGCTCACTCGTGCTCTCCGATGGCAGGGGCGAAGTTCCCTTCGTCGACGACGGCAACGGCGGCGTCGTCGCGCACTACACCGTGACGGCGGATGCGTCGCTCACCGTGGCGGCGCGCTTCGGAGCGGTGCTGGTCCCCGAGCCGCGCTCGCTCGGCATCGACGCCATCGGCGATCCGGCGCCGGTCGTGCGTCTCGAAGGAGCGCCCGCGACCAAGCGCCTCGTCCTCGAGCCGCGAATCACTTTGCGCTGGTCGGCGGAGGACGAGCACGCGCTGCGCGAGATCGCGCTCGTGTTGCGCGCGGGCGAGAAGGAAGAGAGGCGCGTGCTGTCGAAGCCCGAGGGCGGTACGCGGAAGGAGCGCGGGGGGCTCGAGCTGTTCGCGAGCGACCGCTTCATCGCGGCGAGTCACGTGCCGATCGAGGTGAGCGTCGAGGCGCTCGACGACGACGCGGTGACCGGGCCGAAGTGGGGCCGGAGCGCGGCCTTCGTGCTCGTGCCGCCGGCGGTCGGCGAGCTCGAGCTGCTCCGCTATCGGGCGCTCGCACATGCGCGCGACGCGCTCACCGAGCTCCTGGGCGCGCGTCTCGACGCCGCTCGGCGCGGGCGCGGCACCGAGCGCTCCGAGGCGAGCGACGAGGCGCAGCAGGCGCGAGCGCTCGGCGTGCTGAAGGCGGCGATCAAGGCAAGCTACGGGGGCCTCCACGTCCCGGGAAAAATCGCGGCGCTCGGGCGGGGGCAGACCGAACGACTCGACAAGGCGCTCGGGGAGGCGAGGCGGGGCGGACGCGCCAGGGGCGCCCTCGTGCTCGCGAGTGAGAACGCCGTCCTCGCGATCGACGCGGTGCTCGAGGCGCTCGGCGCGCGCGACACGCGGACGTGTGCCCTCTTGCTGAGCGACGTCGCGAGCGAGGCCGCGGTGGCGATCAAGGCGGGCGCGGAACAAGGCGAGCGCGAGCGGTCCGAGCGGCGGGCGGCCGCGGCGCTCGAGGTGCTGTCGAAAGGCGGCACGAACCTCCTCGGCCTCGGCGAGCTCGGGCTCGATCTCGGGGAGATCGTCGCGAGCGGGGTGCGGCGCATCGAGCGCGCACTCGCTGCGGGCGATCGCCACCACGCGAGGCTCGCGGCAGAAGATCTCGCGGCGCGCTTGCGCCAGCCCGATCCCTCGTTCGGCTCGTCCGGAGGAGGAGAGGGCCCCGGCGGGGTCGAGGCGGGCGGCGGCGGCGAGGGAGAGGACGCGCGGCCCTCCGAGGCGGCTTCGCAAGCGGAGGGGCTCGATGAGGCGCTCGCGGAGCTTCGTCGCGATCACGCGCGCGAGCGGCAGGCCGTGGCGCAAGCGCTCGACGAGGCCGTGACTCACGAGCAGCGCGACGCGCTGAAGGAAGAGCTGCGCCAGCTGGCCAAGGAGGTGCGCCGCGCCGTGGACGAGCTGCCCGAGCAGAGCAGCGACGCGGAGTCGGCTCGCGGGCAGGCGCGCGCGGGGCGTGCCGCCGCCGAGGCGATGGCGGGAGAGCTCGAGCGCGGCGAGCTCGGCGAGGCTACCGACCACGGCAAGCAGGCGCTGAAGGAGCTCGCCGGCGCGGCGCGAACGGGCCAAAAGGCCGAGTCGGGCTCGCGCGAAGAGGAGGTCGGTCGCGCCGCCAAGCAGGCGCGGGACGAGCTGCAAGCGCGGGTGGCGTCGGCCGAACAGCGACTCGAGTCGCAACGGCGGCAGGCGTCCGAGGCGGCGAAGGCGGCGCTCGGTGAGGCCGCTCGTCGTGAGCGTTCGCTCGCCGAGCGCGCACGAAAGCTGCGCCGGGACAGCGAAGCGAGCGAGGCTCCGTTGCCGGACGACATGATGAAGCGCCTCGCGGAGGCTTCGCTCGCGATGGATCAAGCGGGCGAAGAGCTCGGAGGCAAGCGCGGCCACGCTGGCCTCGAGCGCCAGGACGCGGCGCAGCGGCTCCTCGAGCTCGCAGCGACGCCGCGCGACGAGAGCGATCGCGGACGGACCGAGGGCGAGCGGGGCGAGATGTCGCGCGATGCGGAGGTGCCGCCCGAGAAAAAGGACGAGGCGGCCGACCGGTTTCGACGGCGCGTGACCGAGGGGCTCGGGCGCAAGACGCCAGCCCACCTGCGCGACGCGGTTCGCCGCTACACGGAGGGCTTGCTGCGATGAGGCGACGGTTGCGCCTTCGGGTGTGGGCCGCGTGGCTCGCGCTCTTGGCATTCGGCCTCGTGGCCGTCGACTCGCGCGCGGTCCTCGGCGTCTCGGCGCTGCGCGCGCGCGTCAAGATCGTGGAGCTCGAGCTCGCCCTCGCGAGCGAGCTCTTGGCCGCCGCGGGGGACGACGCCGAGGTCGTCGTCGAGCGGGCGCGGCTCGCGCTCTATCGCGGCGAGTGCGACGAGGCCGTGCGTCTGCTCGAGCGGCACGACGTCAGCGAGCGCGACGACGCCGCCGAGCTAGTGGGCGTCGCCAAGGGGTGCGCGCGCGTGACGGCGGCCACGGTCGTCTTGCGCGACGAGTCGCGCGGGGTCGCCGTGCGCTTTCACGACGACGCCGATACGCCGCTATTTCCGTACCTCGCCGAGGCGGCGGCCACGGTCCGCGATGCGCTCGAGCGCGATCTCGGGACGCGCTTGCCGAGCCCGGTGTGGATCGAGCTCGTGCGCGATCAGCTCAGCCTCGCGGCCGTGAGCGGCCTGCCGGAGAGCGCGGCGAAGACCACCGGGACCGTGGCGGTCGCAAAGTGGGGGCGCGTGCTCATGATCTCGCCACGGGCAGCGAAGAGCGGCTACGGCTGGCTCGACACATTGGCGCACGAGATGACGCACCTCGTCCTCTCGCAGGCCACGCGCGATCGAGCACCGCTCTGGCTGCAAGAGGGCGTCGCCAAGCGTGAGGAGGTGCGGTGGCGCAAGGCGACGGTGTTCGACGGCGTCGTTTCGCACGACGACGTAGCGCAGGACGGTTTCCGCCGCGGGCTCGGCGTGCCGCTCACCGGCATCGGCCCGAGCATCGCGATGCTCCCGAGCGCCGAGCAGGCGATGGTCGTATTCGCGGAGGTCGCGAGCTTCATCGGATACTTCACCGAGCACGCCGGCGAGGGCGTGATGCCGAAGCTCTTGACGGCGCTGCGCGACGCGTCGCCGCTCGCCGCCCCCGAAGCCGCGATCCTCGAGGTCACAGGCACGGGCCTCGGCGAGTGGGAGAAGCGCTGGCGCGCGTGGCTCGCCGGCACCGCGCGCGCGCCCGTGGAAGAACGCATCGTAGCGACCCCCGTGCGCAAGCAGATCGCCCGCGGCAAGCGACTCGGCGAGCTGCTCATGGCGCGGGGGTTCTACGATGCAGCGGAGGCGAAGCTCCGCGAGGCCCATGCGCTCTTGCCGCGCGACGCGACCCTGCGTTGTCGGTACGCCGCGGCGCTCGTGGGCGAGGGCGAGACGCTCGCCGCCGAGGGGCTCGTGCGCGCGCCAGGGGACATTCGCTGGCCGACCGCGCAGTGGTGGTCCTTGCACGATGACCTGCTCGGCAAATCAGCGCTCGCCGACGCGCGCTGGCATGCGATCGCCAACGATCCGCTGGACGCCGCCGTCGCGTGCGAGGAGCGCCCGCGTGGCGAGCTGCCGGTCGAGCCCAAGCTGCGAGCGCTGTGCGAGGCCGCGCGCCGCTTCGCGCCGGAGTGAGGGTGGCGACGCTGCGAGCGCTGTGCGAAGCCGCGCGCCGGTTCGGCCCTCGTTCGCGTGGTCTCGAGGAACGCGCACCGCTACTGGCGATGCAGCGTCAGCTCGCACGCGACCTCACGCGGCTCGCCGTCGTCCGGGTCGAAGGGGCGCGCGCGATCGTCGCGTCCCAGCGAGGCGACGACGACGAGGACGCTCTTCGCTTGGTCGAGCCGCTCGAGCGACATCTGCATGGTCGACACGCCGAAGCGACCCGCGACGTGACGTCCGAGCTCGCGACCCTCGGCGTCGATGGTGACGAGCGCCCCGCGCACCGCGAACGAGACCTCGCACTCCGCGACGACGGTCAGGCGGTCGGCGGTCGTGGCGCCGTCGAGCGATAGCCAGACGTAAGCCGCGCCCGTCGGCTCGAGCTCGCGCAGTCGGAGCCGACGCGGCAGGCTCGCGAGCGCGACGGACCAGTCGATGCGGACACGACCGAGGTCGCCGTAGCGCGCCACGTCCGTGAGGTGCGCCTCGTCGCTGCGGCTGCCGACGAACGCCCGCGCGATGGAGAAGTCGAGCAGCGCGTCCTCGAGGTTCGTGCCCCGCGCGGTGAGCAGCCGCTGCAGCACGTCGTAATCGTCGGGCTCGTCGAGCCACACCGGTGCGTCGAGCGGCGTGCGCTGCGAGCCAATGGCCACGAGGCTCGGCAAGAGGAGCCCGGGCTTGCCGAGGCCGTAGGTCGCGTCGAGAAACTCGGGCCACAGCACGGCTCCGGTGGCGTCGTGCGCGGGCGCGCGGCTCTGGGCGAGCTCGGGGCGCCGCTGCCACGTGTCGACCGCCTCGAGCTCGACGGGCGCGCATGGGGCGAGGAGCGAGGCGAGCTGCGACGACGCTGCGGCGAGCGTTGCGTCGTGGGTCGCGGCGTCGATGCCGAGCAGGCTCGCCTGGACGAGTCCGCGCGTGACGTCGTGCTCGAGCGCGCACGAGGCGCCGCGGCCACGCGGACGCACGATCACGAAGGCGCTCGCGGCGTCACGGCCGAGCCCCAGCGTGACCGGGTCGTCGACGGCGCGCGCTCCTTGCGCCTCTGGATCGAGGTAGACGTCGACGCCGCTCGTCGGTCCCAGCCGCCCGTCGAGCAAGGGCGGCGGCAGGCCGAGCGCCCGGAGGCCGGCGTAGGCGCGCTCTGCTGCGGCGAGCGTCCGCGCTGCGATTTCTGAGTCGAGCCCAACGTCGCCTCGTCGGTCGCCTCCGGCCTCGACGCGTGCGTCGACCCCGGCGGTGCCGTGCAAGCAGACCGGCTCGATCAAGGAACAGCCGCCGAAGCGTGCGTGCCTCGGGCGCGGGGCGCGCGGGGCCGAAGTGCGCCCGTAGCGAGCATCGATCGTGTCGGGGCCGAGCGGCTCGGCGAGGAGCCGCGGGGCCGCGTTGGCGTGGGCAAGGGGGGGCTCGGCGTGGGGGGTGGCGGTCTCCGCGTGCGCCGTGGTGCTCTCCGCGTGCGCGCTGCTCGTGGGACCCACGATCGACGCGAGGAGGACGAGACTCGTGAGCACGTAGCGCACGCGTGCAACCTAGTGTGGCGACTGCCTCAAATCACGAGAATCGAGGACTGACCACAGTTCGTCTCGGGGCGGCGTGCCACGCGCAATTGACAGCCAGCGATCCCACGCCGTAGTGTCCCTCGTCCGAGGCGCGCGCCGTGCGCCCCGGTCGCCCGGTTTCTCGGAGGCGAGCGTCGCCTCGACGGCCCCGCGAGAGTTTGCTTTTGAGCATGATGAGCACGCAGTCCGCGGAAGTGCCGTTCGATCCCACCCTCGCGATATCGTTCGATCTCGGGCGCGGACACGTGCGCCAGGACGACGACGAAGCGAGCGTGTTCGTGCCCGCAGCGGCGGTCCTCGAGCTCTGCATCGCGGCTTCGCTGGAGGCGCGCTCGGACTTCGCACAGGCCATCGGGGCGGCGATCGGACGCAGGTTGCGCCGGCGCTTCGCCCAGGCGGACGCGACCGGGAGCAACCACGACCGCGCGCTGCTCGCGGCCACGTTCGAGCGCGTCATGGAGCATCTCGCGGGCGAGCTCGCGCTGCTCGGCTGCGGTGCGCTTGCGGCCGAGCGTTGGGGCGATGCGCTGGTGCTCGTCGTCGACGACTCGCCGCTCCGCATGGAGGCCGTCCGCGAGCGAGCCGCTACGGCGGGCGTCATTCGCGCCGGCGCGCTGCTAGCCCCGCTGCTCGGCGCGGCGCTCAGCGAAGCCACGGGCTTCGCAGTCGCTGCCGTCGAGCTCCCGCCGCAGGGCGGCGCCGCGGTGAAGCTCCTCGTCGTGTCGGCCGCGGCTGCCCCGGTGGTTCGCGAGCGCCTCGACGGCGGCGAGCTCTGGGGCGAGCTGCTCGCGAAGCTCCACACGCGAGCGCTCGGGCACGCCGCCGGAGCCTTCGCCGACGTCGGTGCTGGCCACGCCGAAGGCGAGGTGCGCCCGTGACCACCGCGAACCGTGTCGCCGCGCTCGAAGAGCTCCTCG
>SYFR01000247.1 GCA_005800325.1 Myxococcales bacterium
AGGTTGCCAGTGTCCGGTAGGTTGCCAGTGTCCGGTAGGTTGCCAGTGTCCGGTAGGTTGCCAGTGTCCGGTAGGTTGCCAGTGTCCGGTAGGTTGCCAGTGTCCGGTGCACAGGCTGGTCGCCAGGGTCCCGATTGCCTGATTGCCAGTTCCCGATTGCCTACTTGCTAGCGCCCAAGCGCCTCATGTCAGTCAGTCCCCGTCACGGGGCGAACGCGCCGAAGGCCGCCGCGCCCGCGAATTGCAAGATCCCGCACCCGCAGCAGCCGCACACCATCGGCGCGAGCCACGCGGCGAAGGCCTTGCCGCCGCCGCAGCGGTGCATCTCGTCGTAGCCGTAGACGTGGTTCATGATGCCGAACACGAGGCTCACGAGCGCGCCTAGGTAGGGGATCGGCAGGAAGATGCTCGAGCCGGCGTTGGCGTAGGCGTGGGCCCGCACCGTGTGCATGTACGTGCGGCCTTCGGGGACGCCCCCGAGCACGAGCAGCGCGAGGTGGTGGAGGCCGCCCATGACCCACGGGACGAGAAATCCGGACATCGCGCCACCGAGGGTCGTCGCGAGGAACAGCCCGATCCCGAGCGCGAGGCCGAACCCAGCGCCGGCGAGGCCGAGCGGCATGCCCGTGGCTTTGCCGAGGGTCGAGAACACCGCGCCGAACATCGAGCCGAAGAGCGCGAACAGCGCGATGTAGAGGAGCCCGAGCGCCGCGCCGAGCAGCGTCATCGTGAAGGTGTTGAAGAGCACCGCGCTCATCGCGTCGTCGCCTTGAGCTGCGGCCGCGAAGAACGGGCGCCCCTTGAAGGTCGCGCCGATCGTCTCCCACCAGCGCGAGAAGAGCCCGCCGCCCTGCGCCTCCCACGGCACGCCGCCTGCGAGCGCCGGGCCGCCGCCGGGGACGTACCCTGGCGGCATGCCTGGTGGCGGGGCGAAGCCGCAGCCGTAGCCGCCGTAGCTGCCCGGCTGTCCCCAACCGCCGCCTTGCGGAGCGCCATATCCAGGTGCCGCGCCGGGTGCGGGCTGTCCCCAGCCGCCGCCTTGCGGAGCGCCATCTCCAGGTGCCGCGCCGGGTGCTGCGCCGGGTGCGGGCTGTCCCCAACCGCCGCCTTGCGGATTGCCATATCCAGGTGCCGCGCCGGGTGCTGCGCCGGGTGCGGGCTGTCCCCATCCGCCGCCTTGCGGATTGCCATACCCGGGTGCACCGCCGGGCGCGGGCGGAGCGCCTGCGCCAGCGCCTCCGGGGGGCGCGCCATGGCCGCCGCCGGGTGGCTCCATCCCGCCCGAGCCGTAGTCGTTGCTCATGGTCGAACGGTAGTGCGGCTAGCCCGGGCGGCGCCACCGAATTGGGCGCCATTGGCTCGTTTGCCGCCGCCGCTCAGAACATGCCGCTCAGAACATGCCGGCGAAGTTCAGGCTCGGCGAGAACGCGATGCCGAACGTCGGCACCATGAACATCGCCTTGACCTCGACGCCGAGGCCGAAGTTCGGGTGCAGCGAGAGGAGGGTGCCGACACCCACCGGCACGAAGGCGAGCCCCGTGACCTGATAGGCCTGAATGTCCTCACGCTTCTTGGTGTTGGCGGGGCAGCGACCGTCGCCGCTGCTGGTCACCGGCGTGAAGTCGTCGTTCAAGGTGTCGCAAACAGCGACGGTGACGCCGCCGTTGACCTGCCCGCCGCCGACGCCGAGGAAGCCGTACGCGCGCGGAAACCAGGGATTTCCCTCTTTTTGCGCCTCGGCCACCATGCCGTCGAGGAAGTAGTACGACACGCGCCCCTCGGCGTGCCACATCGCGAAATCGAGCGCCACCGGCTGCCGGCAGATGCTCTCGTTGCCCGGGTTGGCCTTCTCGCAGTCGCTGAAACGCCCCTCGACGTCGCCCACGCTGGGCGAGCCGCCGAAGGCCACGCCGACGCGCGCGCCAGCCGCGAGACCGTTCCACAAGATGCGGTCATAGCCGGCGAGCAGCCGAAACGAGGCGCCGCCGACGAAGCCGCCGAGCACCTCGTTGAACTTCCCTTTGACTGGCCTGCCGAGGTACTCGCCGTCTTCGTCGAAACAGAAGAAGTTGTCGTGCGGCTGTTCGAAGCCGCCGCTCGCGTCGGTGAAGCCGCATACGTTCTCGGCGCCGCTCAGCACCAGGTTGTCGATCTGAAAGCCAAGCGTCACGATGTTGTCGGGCAGCGCGCCCGAGCCGGTCTTCGGCTTGTCGCCGTCACCGCCGCCGCCGTCGCCGCTCGAGTCCTGCTCGCAGCTGCCGCTCACGCACGCATAGCCCTCTTGGCACTCTTTCGTGTCCTCGCAGCTCGCGCCCCAGCCCTTGTCGCCGCGCCCCTCGCCGCTGCCCTTCTTCTCACCGCAGCCCGGAAAGTCGGGCGGACACTCGACCGAGCTGCACTTCTGCGGCGGCTCTTCGCCGGGAAGGCTCGGCTGGTCGCCCTCGATCGCGTTCTTGATCGTGACCTCGAGCGGCGCCTTCAGGCTGCCCGCCTGGGCGACGGGATCGCCGGCCTTGTCTTTGATGAAGATGTAGAGCTTGAGCTTGCCAGTCGTGCTCACCTGCGCGCAGGGGAGGACGACGCCGAAGCCGCCTTTCTGCTTCTTCATGTTGATGGCGAGCCACTTCGTCTCTCCGAAGGGCTTGTAGCGCAGCTTCGCGCTCTCGGCGTCGACCCCCTCTTCGACGGGCAAGAAGATGGGCAGAGGCGTGTTGACGAGCGCCTCTTCGGGCGGCGCCCACTCGAGCGCGCTGCCGCCGTCGGCGTCGTCGTCGCCCTTGTCGCCCTTGTCGCCGCCGTCGTCGCCCTTATCGGCCTTATCGGCCTTATCGCCGTCGTCGTCGCCTTTATCGCCCTTGTCGCCTTTATCGGCCTTATCGGCCTTATTGGCCTCATCGCCGTCGTCCTCGGTGATCTCCTTATCGGCCTTATCGGCCTTATCGGCCTTATCGCCCTTATCGGCCTTATCGCCCTTATCGGCCTTATCGCCGGCCCCGGCCACGACGCCAGGCTTGGATTTCGCGGCGGCCTTCGCTTCCTTGTAGAGCTTCGTCAGCTCGTCGTTGAAGTACATCGCGAGCGGCGCTGCCTTCGCATCTTCTTCGAAGGCCTTGGCGAGCTCGCTCTTGGCGGCCTTGAGATCGCTTTTGCCGGCGCCGTAGACGACGGCGAGCCCCATGTGCAGCTTGCCGCGAAGCTCCTCGTCGCATTTCTTCGCGCAGAGCTTCACCGCCTTGTTCAGCTTGGCGATCGCGTCGTCGAGCTTGACGTTGAAATAGTCGTCGTCCATCGCCTGGGTGAAGAGCTTCTCCGCCTCGGCGTCCTGTGCATGCGCGACAGGGGTGGCGAGCGAGAGGCACAGCGCAGTGGCGAGCGCCGCGAGTCCGTGGTTTCGTAGGCGAAGCAGCAAGAGGTCCTCCGTAAGCAGTGAATCGTTGGGCCAGCGCCGCGCGCGGTCAGCGTGGTTGGCGCGGCCCGAGGTCGCTCAGTCGTTACTTGTTCTCCACGCGCAGGAACTGCACGCGCCGGTTGAGCGCGCGGTTGCGCTCGTCGGTGTTGGGCACGAGCGGCCGCTCCATGCCGAAGCCCTTCGCCGCCAGACGCTCGGCGGCGACGCCGTGGTCGACGAGGTACTTTCGCACCGAGTCGGCGCGCTGCTGGCTCAGCTTCTTGTTCAGGGCCGCCGAGCCGACGTTGTCGGTGTGGCCCTGCACTTCGATCTTGAACTGCGGGTTGTCCTTGAGGACCGAGACGACGGCGTCGAGCACCGCGAAGCTCTCGGGTCGGATGATCGCCTTCGCGAACGCGAAGTGGATCTGCTGCGTGATTTTGATCTCTCTCTCGGTGACGACGACGAGTGGCGCCTTCTGGGGGCAGCCCTTGCGCGCGCCATCCTTTACGCCCGGCACGAACGGGCACTCATCCTCGAGGTCGGCCACCGCGTCGCCATCGTTGTCGGGCTCCGGGCAGCCGTCGGAGTCTTCATGGCCGTCGGGGTCTTCCGGCAAGCTCACGCACTCGGGCTTCGCCTCTTTGGTGTCGAGCACGCTGTCGAGATCGTTGTCGAGATCCGGGCAGCCGTCGTCGTCGAGGTAGCCGTCCTTGTCCTCCGCGAGCAGCTCGCAGTCGTCCGTGAGATCGACGATGCCGTCGCCGTCGGTGTCGGGCTCATCGGGGCAGCCGTCGGTGTCCTCGAAGCCGTTGTAGTTCTCGGGCTTTTCGGGGCACTTGTCCTCGGGGTCGAGCCAGCCGTCGCCGTCTTTGTCGCCGGGCTTCGGCGGCGGTGCGGGCTTCGGCTTGGGCTTGGGCGGCGGCTCGTCGATGACGAAGCCGCGGTCGGTGCACTGTGCCGCTGGCGAGAGATCGTACGCGGCCTGCGCGTTCGCGCGCGCGACGATGAGGTGGTCCTCGGCGCGAAACATGTTCGCCTGGCCGAGCTCGACGTCGGCGAACTTGGCGTGGGCGACCGCGAGCGCGAGCTCACGCGGGGCGCAGCGGCGCGCGCCGTTCTTGTCCGCCTGCTTGATGAGCTGCTCGAGCCCCTGGATTTCTCCGCGCATCACCGGCACGCGGGAGCATCCCGTACCGGCGATCAGCGACGCGCAGACCGCGCTCGCGATGAGGCCACGCACTCTCCCGCCGCCGCCCGCGCTGGCATGCCGCACGCTAGCGCGCGTCACCGTCCGCCACCTTCGTGTGCGGCCTTGGCGCCGACGATCGCCTTCTCCGCGAACTCGAGGGCGAGGTCGGCGAACACGATCGCGTCGCCGTAAGAGGCCTCGGCCGCCTCTTCCATCGCCTTCTTCAGGTTTTCGTTGGCGAAGTGGTACTCGAACTCGGCGAGGCGGTCGGCGCCTAGCACCTTCGCGTGCTCGAGCGCCGAGGCCGCGCTGTTCGCCTTGTACGCGTACACGCCGCCGACGATGCAGCCCGACTGGGTCGAGCCCAGCGCGACGAGCACACCTACCGTGAGGACAGAGCTGTTAAAAAGGCGCTTCATCCCGCGTCCTTTCGCAGGCCCATGCGCGCGCACGCTAGCAAGCCGGGCCTCTCCGCGTCAACGACGGCGAGGATCGCGGCGCGGAGTTTGTCCGCCGAGGATTGCATCGGCGATGCCGACGACGGGGGTTTCTCAAGAGCCTGCTAGACGCGGCGATATAGGCCGATCACGAGCCCGAGGAGCATCGTCGGCTTGAAGTCACACGCGCGCACGAGGATCGGCGCCATGGTCCCGTTCTCCGGCTGGAAGCGCACATAGTCGCGCTCGGGGAAGTAGCGCTTCACCGTGGCGTCGTCGCCGATGAGCGCCACCACGATGTCGCCGCGCTCCGCCGTCGACTGCTTGCGTACGAAGACGTAGTCGCCGCTGTGGATCCCCGCGTCGATCATCGAGTCGCCGCTCACGCGCAGACCGAAGATTTCGCCCGACCGGAGCAGGCTCTGATCGATGCGTACGGTATCGAGCAGGTGCTCTTCGGCGTAGAGCGGCAGGCCGGCGGCGACGCGGCCGAGGATCGGGACCTCGACCATCGTGTCGTTGGCGCCGACCGCCGTCGCGAGGCCGGAGTCGACCGGGCCCATGTCGCGCGGACGCAAGGCCCGTGACTTCATGTCTTCGCGCGTCAGGTACCCCTTCCGCTCGAGCGCGCGGAGGTGGTCGTTCACGCCGTTGGTCGAGCGGATCCCCATGTGGGCACCGATCTCGCGCAGGGTGGGCGGATAGCCCCGGTCGGTGATCGACTGGCGGATGAACCGCAGCACTTCCTCTTGACGAGACGTGAGCCCCAACATGGGGCGCACACTACTGAACGGGTGAATGCCTGTCAAACGTCTGGCTACGTTTGTTGCGCGCGGCGTGCGTTCAGCGCGTGCGGATCGTGAGGTCGCCTGGTTAGGGCCTTCTTCGCCCCGTGTTTTTTGGCCGCCCGCAGGTCTTCCACAGGACGTCCATGCGTACGTCCGCGCAGCACTGAAGGTGCGTAGCCCCGCGGGGCGAAGTCGCTTCAGCGCGCGGCCGACTCAGGCAATGCCGCAGGCTCGGTTGCGCGTCTCGGTTGCGCGCGCCGCAGGCTCGGTCAGTGCCCGAGCTTCCAGAGCTTCGTGAAGATCTTCGGCTCGAAGGGGTCGCCGTGGCAGGTCGTGCACGAGTTCTCCTTGCCGTCCGCGCGCGTGAGCTTGTGCTCGTACTCGTCTTCCATGAACTTCTCGAGCGCCTCGCGGTCGCTTCGGGCGAGCACGTGCTCGGAGCCGACGTGGCAGCTGTCGCAGAAGATCCCCGACTTGTCTTCGGCGCGCATCGGCACGACGAAGTGATCCCACATGGCCTCGGCCATCTTGGTGTCCGCCGTCTCGATGGTCGGATCGATCGGGGTGTCCTTGCCAGGCGCGTGGCACCCGGTGCAGTCCTTGAACCCGAGCGCCTTCACGAAGAACGGCATCACCTTCTTCTTCTGGCCCATGCTCAGCTTGTCGAACGGCTTGTCGAGCGGCACGCCCGCGGCCTTCACCTCGGCGAGCAGCGTCGATGGTGCGAGCGGCGTCGAGGCCTTCTTTGCCGCTTCGGCGTGGCCCGGCTCGACGTGGCCCGCGCCATTGGGAGATGCGGTCGGCGCCGCGGTTGGAGCTGCCGTTGGGTCTGGCGTCGCGGTCGTGGAGGTCCCGGTCGAGGGGGACTCCGCGGTCGCGGTCCCCGTCGGCTGCGGCGCGACCTCGGTCGACGGCGACGGGCCGCACGCGGCCGCGAGCGAGACGAGAGCCGCGGAGGCGACGAAACTGAGGCGCAGCGAAAAAGCCGTGGTCGACATCGTCGCCGCGCACTACCACGGCGCGCTCCGCGAAATAAGTTCCTCGTGCGTCGCGTACGCGCGAACGCGGACGGGCGGCGTGCGCTAGAATTTGGAGCTGAAGGTCAAGAGGGCGAGCTTGTCGTTCGTCTCGCGCAGTCGCGCGCTCAGCAGGCGCGCCATGTTCCACAGGACCTCGTAGGCGACCTCTTTCTGCAAGAAGAGCAGATCCATGAGCGCGGCGTTGTCGATGGAGAGCAGACGGCAGCGACCGTGCGCGCGCGCGTCCGCCGAGCGGGTGGCCTCTCCGAGCAGGGACATCTCGCCGAACACCGCGCCCGTCGCGAGCACGGCGAGGGCCTCTTCTCCGAGGCCCGGGACGTCGCGTCCGATGCGCACGCTACCCGACGCGATGACGTAGAGGCGGTCGCCGGCGTCCCCGTGACGAAAAATCACGTCGTCGCGCGCGAAGGTCTCTTCGCCGCAGAGCGAGGCGATGCGCTCGAGCGCCCCCGCCTTCAATCCGAAGAACAGCGGCACCTTCCCCAAAAGGTCAACGCGCTCACGCGTCTCCACCCGGCGAGCCTAATGCCTCGATTCACGAGAATCGAGAAACAAAGAGGCGGAAGGCTCGCTCGCCGCGGGCACCTCGCCGCAGGCACGCTCGCCGCGGGTACGCTCGCACCCTAGCGCCGCTGAAACCGAAACCGCAGCGTGGGCGTGAGGCCCGTCGCGGGTTGGCCCGCGGCGTCGCGCGCGGCCTCGTAACTCATGGCGAGCGCGCAGCGCTTCGCCTGTCCCGCGAAGCCATAGCCCGGATCGCTCTGCACCCGCACCGCGCGCGCGACCCCGCTCGCGTCCACCGTCACCGCCACCTCGACCACGGCCCGCTCGATCTGCGCGAGCTCCGCCTGGGGCGGAAATGGGCAGTTGTCGAGGCTGCGTGCGCGGGGCATCGCCGGGCGCGACAGGTTCGCGGGCTTCGTGCCGCCGCCCGCGCCCTTGCCTCCGTCGACGCCGCTCGAGCGCGCGCGCGGATCGCGCACCGGGGTCTGGGACGTGCCCTTGGCGGAGGTGTACCCGCCGCCGGTCGCCCGCGAGCCATCCTTGTTCACGATGGTGAAGGCGCCGAGATCTTCGCCCTCGTCGGCCGGGCCGGTGTCGAGCACGTCGGCCGCTTCGGCGGCCGCGGGCGCCGGGCCAGCCTCGGCGTAGGGATCTTCGTCGACGGCGGGCGGCGGCGGCTCGTTCGTCGGCAAGGGGGGCGCGGCCTCGTCGACGGCGGGCGGCGCCTCCTCGGGCGGGGCGGCCTCGGGCTCGGGCTCTTCGGCTGGCGGCGGCGCGGGCTCGTCGCTCACGTCGATGTCGACGACGCCGGCGTAGTACGCGCGCAGCTCCTCGCGCAGGTGCTTCATGTGCTTGCGCATCGGGAGCATCGTCATCGCCGGCGACGCGACGGCGCCCGTGTGCGTGAGCGACGCCGCCACGAGCCATGGCACGAGGCCGAGCACGCTCCGCTCTCGCCCGAGCTTCTGGACGAAGCGGAACGGATCGCGTGCGGGCAGGGTGCTCATGGCCGTCTCGCGTGAGAGCGTGAGTCACGGCGCGGCGGGCGCGGGTGCGGCGGGGGCCGGCGCGGCGGGGGCCGTGGCTGGAGGACCATCGCCATTGGCTGCGCTCGCCCCCTTGGTGCCGCCATCGAGCTCGGCGGCGATGGGCGTCACGCCGAACGCGATCTTCGACACGCCCGCCTGCTTCAAGAGATCGAGCACGCGGATGATGCGGCCGTGCTGTACGGTCTTGTCCGCGCGAATCACGGCGCGCACGTCCTTGTTCTGCTGGAGCGAGCGCTTCGCCTCCTCGATGAGCAGCCGCTCGTCTTCGAGCCGCTTGCCGTCGACGACGAGATCGCCGTTGGCGTGCAGCTCGAGCCCGAACACGAGCTGCGTGGTCTCGCCCTTCGCGGCCTTGGGGAGATCGAGCAGCATCGACGCCTGCGCGATGAACTTCGCCGTCACCATGAAGATGATGAGCAGCACGAGGGTGATGTCGACCAGCGGCGTGACGTTGATGCCGCTGATGACGCCGTCGTCGTCGTCTTTGCTGGCCGCGCCCATGTCAGTCGGCCCCGCGTACGCGCTTGTTCTTCGGCTTGCTCGCCGGCTTGGACTCCGGCTCGTCGCGGTTGTCGTCGGCCTCACCGGCGCTCGCGGCGCTGGCCTCGCCCCCGAAGGTGGCCGTGCCTCCTTCGACCGCGACGAGATGGGCGAGCAGCACCTTGGTGAGCGCCTCGGTGTTGGCGAGCGTGCTCTTGATGAGGCGCTGGAAGTAGTTGTTGGCCGCTACGGCGGGGATGGCGACGGCGATGCCGACGGCGGTCGCGACGAGCGCCTCGGAGATCGACCCCATGACTTGCTGCGGGGCGAGCGCCGCGCTCGCGGCCGCGGCCACGTCGACCTTCGTCTCGCCGAGCGCCTTGAAGGCACCGATGACGCCGATGACCGTGCCGAAGAGGCCGATGAACGGCGCGTTGTTGCCGAGCGTCGCGAGGAAGGCGAGGCGCTTCTCGAGCTTCAGCCGCTGCAGGGCGAGCGCACCTTCCATCGCCTTCTCGGCGGCGAGCGGGCCGTGCTCGTAGAGCTCGAGCCCGGCCATGACGACCGCGGCCTCGGCGGACGGCGAGCTCGCGAGGCGCTCCCTGGCGGCTGCCGCCGACTTGCCGAGCGCGAGGCGCAGCTCCCGAGCGAGCGACGCGAGGTCGTCTCGCAGCGAGTAAAAGAACCAGCCGCGCTCGAGGATGACCGCGACCGAGATCACGCTCAGGCCGAGCATGAGCCACATGACCCAGCCGGCGCCGAAGCCGACCATGATCTGTTCGAGCCACTCTACGATCTTGCTCTGCTCGTTTGCGGGCATCTCGGTTGGGTCTTTCTTCGTGCCGGGGGCGCTGCGCTCTCACGGAGTCGTTGGGGCCCGGTCGTTGGGGACCCCAAGGCCTTATTGATAATGAAATTCGCTTGCGACGTCCACCGCCACGGTGAAGGGATGCCACGGAGGACCGAAGACCGCCAGGGTTTCACGTCGCCGGACGTCGCCGGCGCGCACCTTCGCGAGCGTGCTCGGACGCCATAGGCGCTCTCGAGCGCACGTCGAAGGGCCGCTCGCGGGCGGAATAGGTGCTGCAATTCAAGGCTCGCGCTTGGCGACGACGACGCTGACGCAGCGGGCTCTCTGGCTCAGTCGGCCTCGTCGGCGACGGTCGCGGCTGAGCTCGGCAATGCCTCGCGCTGCGGAGCGCGGCTCGCGTCGCGCAGCCGGCAGACGCGCTCGAGCACGGTCGTCGCGTAGCCGCCCTTCGCGAGCGTGAAGCCGACCTTGAGGCGCCCCTCGCTCGGATGGCTCTCCCAGGTGAGGTCGTCGACCTTGAGCCGCATTGCGCGGCGGGTGCCTTCGCCGAGCTGCTTGTGGCGCTCGAGGGCCTCCGCGGTGACGCCGCTCGCGTCGAACACCGCGCGCTCGAGCTCGAGCGGCTTGCCCTCGGGCCAGCGCATGCTCACGCCGAACATCGGGCCCGTGGGGCTCACGAGCCCGGCGAGCGCGCGCGCGGCTGCGTCCGCATGCTCTTCCTCCTTGACGAGGAAGAGCCCCCCCGAGTCGTGCTTCTGCGCCCAGTCGCCGACGAGCGCCGAGCTCCAGCTGCCGTCGGCCTCGCGGGCCGCGAGCACGCGATTGAAGAGCAGCGATTGCAGCGCCGAGAAGAGGAGCCTTCGCTCCCGCGGGTCGCGCGGCGGTCGCGCTTGGCCGCACACCCACGCGAAGGCGCGCTCGGGGTTGTCTCCGTCGCGCCCGAAGCGCTGCGGCCCGAACGCGTTCGGTACGCCGCTCGTCGCGATCGCCTGGAGGCGGCGCTCGACTCCGGGAAACGCCGCGGCCGCGAGCTCGCGCAGCGTGACAGTGAAGCGATTGCCCCGCAGGTGCCCGGTCTTGAGCTTGTTGCCGTGCCGCTGCTGCGAGAGGAGCTCGATCCCCGGGAGGTCGGCCTCGAAGAGCGCGCTCGCGTCGAGGTCGAGCGGCACCGCGAACGACGCGGTCTGCGTGGTGACCGCGTGGCGGTCCTTCATGCCAGCATAGCCGGCGTCGCGCGGCTCGGCGCCGAGGGCCTGCGCGATCGCGCGGACCGCGTCCGGGGTCGTGCGGCCGGTCTTGCGAAAGGTCACGTAGAGGTGCGAGCCCGCGCCCGACGGCTCGTAGGCGGGCAGCTCGTCGACGAGGAAGTCCGCCGGCGACGTGCGGAGGACGGCATCGGGCAGGCTCGCGTCGGCCTCGCCGCCATCGGACAGGCCACGAGCGTCGGATGCGTGCCGGATCGGTGCCTCGGTTTTGGACATGGCGTGCAACGGGCGTAAGAAGGGGCGATGACGACGGCGCGGCGCGGCACTCTCGCGATGGCGACCGCGGTCGCGCTCGGGGCTGCGCTCGTGGGGCTCGGATTACCGCCCGCAGCCGCGCAAGGCAAGCGCGTCGCGGCGTGCCCCGCCGACATGGTGAGCGTGCGCGGCGAGACCTGCGTCGACCGCTACGAGGCGTACGTGGTCGAGCTGCTCGCGGGCGGCAAGGAGCGCGCGCACTCGCCGCTTGAGCCCGTGGCCGGGCTGCGCGTGAAGGCGATGAACAAGAAGGGCGCCTTGCCGCAGGCGTACATCAGCCGCGACGAAGCGCAGGCGGCGTGCGAGAACGCGGGCAAGCGCCTCTGCACCGACGACGAGTGGCTCACGGCGTGTCGCGGAAAGCGGCCGACGGCGTGGCCTTACGGCAAGGAGCGCGTCGTCGGGCGCTGCAACGACCATGGCACGAGCTCGTTCAACCTCGTGTTCGGCAGCGACGGCCAGCCGCCCTTGCCTAGCGAGTACACCTTCGAGCACCTCAACGATCCGCGCCTGAACGCGATGCCGGGCACGCTCGCTCGCGCCGGCAGCCACGCGAAGTGCAAGAGCGGATTTCAGGTGTTCGACATGGTCGGCAACCTGCACGAGTGGACCGCGGCGAGCGCCGGCACCTTTCGCGGCGGCTACTACCTCGACGTCGAGCAACATGGCCCAGGGTGCGAGTACCGCACGACCGCGCACCACGCGAAGTACCACGACTACTCGACCGGATTTCGCTGCTGCAAGAAGCCCGGCGAGAAGATCCGGCCGACGGCGCCGCCAAAGTCGAAGAAGGCCAGCGTGAAGAAGGACAGCGCGAAGAAAAAGAAGGGCAGCGCGAAGCCGAAGACCTGACGCACGACGCCAAGCCGGAGCCGGGCAGCGCGAAGCCACGGACCCAACGCTCGACACGCGCGACGACGCATCGCGACGACGCTCAGGCCTCAAGCCTTCGGCGGCGCGCACACGTGGATCGGATCGAGCAGCGTGCCCGCGACGTTGATGGCGAAGGCCTTGCAAATCTGCCCGTCGGGACAGCCCTTGGCGACGTCGTGGAGGTCGCAGAACCGATTGCACGTGCCGCTCGTCGAGTCGGTCGGATAACAGAACAGGCCATCATCGCAGGGGGGCGCGCCGATCGCGGGAAAGCACGCCGCTCCTTGTGCCGCGGGGCCGCTCACGAGGCACTCGTAGTCGAGGGTGCTCGCGCTCTCCACCCAGCAGGTCTTGCCCGCCGAGCACTGCCACGGATCTACATTGCAGTCCGGCAGCGGAGCGCGCTCCTCGGCACTGATGAACTCGTCGCCGCATGCCGCCAACGGCAACAGCAGTAGAGCCACGCCGATCGGGTGAGGTTTGTACATTTAGAGCTCGTGGTGCATGCGGTTGTGCGGGCTGCGAAAGTACTGGTGCGGCGAGTAGCGCAAGAGGTTCGAGACGCGGCTCGTGTACACGCACGCATACTCGTCGACCTGCGCGCCGAAGAGCGACAGCTCGCCGCCTTCTTTCAAGAGCGGGCCCCAGTAGCGGTGGAAGCGCACGTCGACGTCGCGCCGCAGGTCGGCCGCAGCGGACTCGGTCTCGCGCAGCTCGCGCCGCACCGAGGCGATCACGCGCTTGAGGCGGGCGAGGTCCTGGCCCGCGTGGCCGCCGGCGTCGGGGCCGTGCTGCTTGACGAGCTCCTTCGTGCGCGCCTGGTGATGGCGGAGCGCGTCCTCCAGCTCGTCGCGGCGATCGTAGAGCTCGAGCATCGCGTCGAGCTCGCCGCGGCAGCCCTCGTGCGCGCCGATCTCCGCCTCGAGCTCCTGGATGATCATCGCCGTGCGCCAGGTGGAGTCTTTCTTCGAGCGGAGGATGTCGCCGTAGATGTGGTCGCCGACGTAGAGCACCTCTTGTCCGGGCACGCCGAGGGCCGCCTGCAGCTCGGCGAGGTTGCCGCCCTCGTAGACGCGCCCGCGCTCGAGCGGCGGCATCGCGGGCCGCAAGGAGCCGTGCTCGCCCTGCTCCATGAGTGGGTTTTTCTCCTGGAAAAAGGCGGGTTTTTTCGCCGCGACGATGAGCGCGTCGAAGTAGTGCTGGAACGACGGGTAGTCCGGGAGCTGCCCGTCGAGCAGATACGCGAGCAGCGTCTTCGTGTAAGCCCAGCGCGAGTTGGTGAGCACGAAGAGCTTCTTGCCCGCGGAGCGCAGCTTGTGGAGCGAGGTCGCGAGATCGGCGTCGCGCGTGATGAAGCGCGGCAGGTCGTTCGTGACGGCGTGCGCGACCGTGCCGTCGCGGTGCGCCTCGTCGATGCACACGCGGATGTCGGCGAAGAGGGTGTCGTACGACAGGCGCTGCTTGCGCGCGGAGTAGGCATCGACGATCGCGGCGTACGTGCACACCTCGCTGAGCCCGTAGAGCGTGTCGATCCAGTGAAAACGCTGGGTTTTGTGCTGGATCTTGCGATCGTAGTAGAGCGCGCGCAGCTCGGCGCGGTCGAGCTCGCGCAGGCCGTGGTAGCCCTTTCGCACGAGCTTGAAGCGGTTCATCTTGAGCACGTTGCCGTGGCTCTTGTCGATGAGCAGGCCGCGGATCGGAAAGTCGAGCGGGTAGTCGAGCGACAGCAGCCACTCGGGGTAGCCGCGCTGGACGAGCTTCTTGACCGTGGCGTCGATGCTCAGCCGGTCCATCGCCTCCTGGTGATAGATGGCGAGCGTGTAGTCCATGTCGAACCCGATCCACTCGCAGCGGGCGAGCTTGAGATCGCGGTTCACGAACACGCGGCGCGCGGGCCGGATGACGGCGGGCGGTGCTGCGGCCTTCGTGGGCCAGGGGAGCTCGAGCTGCTGCGCGGGCACGATCGACGGGCGCCGCGAGCGTCGCGGCGACTCCCCAAGATTAGGTTGCCAAGCGCCCGAGCGCCAAGAACTCCCGCCTACTTGGGCCTCGATTCGGATGAATCGAGGCACTAGCGTGCGCCGAATGACCGACCGCGCCATTCGCAGCCACGACGACCTCCTCGAGATCTTCGAGGCGTCGTGCCACGAGGAGCAGGCGCTCGGGGTCGAGTCCGAGAAGTTCGGCGTTTACGCGGCGACGCTCGCGCCGCTCACCTACGAGGGGCCGCGTGGCGTGCTCGGGATCTTCGAGGCGCTGTGCCGGGAGCACGGGTATCGCCCGCTGCACGAGAGCGAGGGCGGACCGATCGTCGCGGTCGAGCGCGTCGGCGCGGACGGCAAGAGCTCGCAGGTGACGCTCGAGCCCGGCGCGCAGTTCGAGCTGAGCGGCGCCATCCTCGCGACGGTGCACGAGGCGGAAGAGGAGCTCGCGCGGCACCTCGGCGAGCTCGAGCCGATCGTGCGGGCGCTCGGGGTGCGGTGGCTCGGCGTCGGCTATCACCCGCTGGCGTCGCAGGCTGAGCTGCCCTGGGTGCCGAAGGCCCGCTACCCGATCATGCGCGAGTACTTCCCGACGCGCGGCGGGCGCGGCCTCGACATGATGCGGCGCACGGCGACGGTGCAGGTGAACGTCGATTTTGCGAGCGAAGCGGACGCGCTGCGCAAGCTCCGGGTGGGCCTGCTCTTGAGCCCGATCGTGCAGGCGATGTTCGCGAACTCGCCGTTTTCCGAGGGGAAGCCGACCGGCAGGAAGAGCGAGCGCGCGGCGGTGTGGCTCGACGCCGATCCGGATCGCACCGGGCTCCTGCCGCGGATGTGCGCGCCGGGGGCGCGGTTTCACGACTACGCGGCGTGGGCGCTCGATGCGCCGATGTATTTGTTCAAGCGCGAGGGGCGCGTCTTCGCGAATACCGGGCAGACGTTCAAGAATTTCCTCGCGGATGGCTTCGAGGGGGAGCGCGCGACCGTCGGCGACTGGAAGATGCACCTCGGCACGCTCTTTCCCGAGGCGCGGCTCAAGACCACGATCGAGCTGCGTAGCGTCGACTCGCTGCCGCGCTCGCTCTATTGCGCGCTGCCGGCGCTGTGGGCGGGCTTGCTCTACGACGCGGAGGCGCTCGCCGGCGCCGAGGAGCTGGCGCTCTCGACGCTCGAGCCCGGGGCGCTCGAGGCGGCGCGTCCCGACATCGCGCGGCTCGCGCTCTCTGCGAACGCGTGCGGCCGCCCGGTGCGTGCTCTCGCCGAGCGGTTGGTCGAGCTCGCGGAGGGCGGGCTCTCGCGGCGGGCGCGGCTCGACGCCGAGGGACGGGACGAGCGTCGCCACCTCGCGTCGCTCGGCGCGCTCGTGTCCCGAGGGCAGTGCCCCGCGGACGTGCTGGTCGCGGGCCTCGACGTCACGGTCGCGCCCGAGAGCTTGCGGGCGGAGATCGCGCGGCGCTGCGCCATCTAGCGCGGGCCCGTAGTGGAGCGTGGCCTCGGTACGCGGTACGCGGACGGCCCGTGGCTCAGTCGAACGGGACCTCACAACCGAGCGTGGTCGCGAGCTCGCGGGCCGAGCGCTCGGCCCGCGCGACGGCCTCGTGGATCCGGGCGCGGCTCTCTTTCGCGAGGCCCTCCTCGGCGGCGTCGCGCGTCAGCCGCTCGCGGAGCTCGAGCGCGGTGTCGAACGCGCGCTGCAGCGCCCGCGCGTGGCCGTCGGGCTCGCTCGCCTTCAGCCGCGCCGCCTTGCGTTGCATTTCGTCGAGCTCCGAGAAGAGCTCGGCCGCGTCACGCGGAGGCTCGTAGCGGTAGAGCCCGAGGCAGCGATCGGCGCGGGGGCCGACGAGCATTCTGCCTTGCTCGCGCACCGCCGCGGCGCGCGCCGCCGCCGTCGCGTCGCGAAAGGCGAGACGCATGCCGACGACCTTCACGTCGTGGCCCGGGCGAAAGCTGCTGCCCGCGAACGAGGAGGCGTCGAGCGCGGCAGTGACGCACGGGGCGAAGTCGGGGCCTGCCGCCGGGCCGCTGGTCGTGCTCGTGTCGCGCACGACGACGTCGGAGATAGCAAAAGAGTCGCCCGCGACGGTGAAATCGAGCACGACGACGTGCTCGCCGGCGAAGCCCGCCGCTTCGAAGGCGCGCTCGTAGCAGGCGACGACGCGCGGGAGCTGCGCCGGGGTGCTGGACTCGGCGAGCTTGGCCGCGAGCTCCGCGCCGCTCGCACAGCCGCCGACGAGCGCAGCCAAACCGAGCGTCGCGCACGGCGCCGCGATGGTGCCGCGGACGAGCGGGCGTGCCGTCATCGCCTCTCCTCGAGGATGCGGCGGTCGATGCCGCCGTAGTCGGCGTGGCGTCGCTCGCCGGTGCGCACGCCGGCGTACGGGATGATGGCCGTGGGCGCGGTCGGGTCCCGCAAAGTGGCGAGATCGAGCGTCTGTGTGCAGCCCGTGGTGGCTGCAGCGACGAGCCATCCGAGCGTCGCCGGCACGCATCGCGCGCGTGGCCTTGGCGCCTCTCGTCGTGTCGCCGCGCGCTGGGGCGCGTGCTCGTCCAGGTCCGCCGTCATGCACCGAAGGGTAGTCGACCGAGCCCGCGGAGACGCTATTCATCGCGACGCTCCGTGCGTCGAGCGCGCCGGGCGCCACGCCGGCCGGGATCTGCGAAGCGGCACGACGACTGCCACCCGGTCGGCGCGGCCATGCGCGGCTCTGCTTTGCCTCTCGATTCTTCGGGTTCACCGCACTAGAGTCGCCGGCCAGTGGAGACGCTTGCCGCCTTGGTAGAGCGCGACGGGCCGCTCAACGAGCTCGACGCCGTGGGGTGGGTGATTCGGCTCGCGAAGCGGCTAGAAGAACTGCACCGGCTCGGCGTCGCGCACGGCGGTGTTTCGGCGGCGTGCGTGCTCGTCGAGGGGACCGACCGCGCGGGACGCGGCGTCCTCGTCGACGTGCGCCGCGCAACGCCGATCGCCGCCTACCAGTCGCGCGCGCGACACGAAGGTGGCGCGGTGTCACCCGCCGACGACGTGTGGGCGATGGCGGTGACGCTCTACTACCTGCTCACCGGCAACCTGCCGTTCCCGGGCGCGACGGCGGAAGAGGTCTTCCAGCGCCTCGCGAGCTCGCAGCCGGCGCCGCTCGCCGTGTTCGACGTGGGCGACGATGAGCTTCAGCGGATCATCGACGAGCTCTTCGGCAAGCCGGGTGCGGCGCGGGTCACAGCGGCGAGCGGCCTCCGCGCGATGCTCGAGCGCTGGAGTTCGGATCCGGCGACGGCGGCCCTGCCACCGCTCGAGACCGGCGGCGCGGCTGCTGCTCCTGCTGCTTCTGTCGGGCCGTCTCAGCCTGCGGCGCGACCCGCTGTTGCTCCCGCTGCGGCGGCTCCCGTCGCCGCGCGACCGGCTGCGGCGCCCGTTCCTCCGGCTGCCGTTCGGCCTGCTCCGCCTGCTGCGCGACCGGCTGCGGCGCACGACGACGACGAAGAGGACGACCAAGTCGCGACGGTGATGCGCGATTTCGGCGACATTCAGGCCGAGCTCATGCGTGCGGCAGAGGCCAGGGGGATCTCCCTCGAATCCCTCGATCTGGGTGGGCTCGGGG
>SYFR01000248.1 GCA_005800325.1 Myxococcales bacterium
AGGCGATGCGCCATGCGCGCGGGCCGCGTCGCTGCCCGTCGCCACGCCGCCGCCCCTCTCCGAGCCGCCATTTGCGCCGCGGCGGCTCGACGGAGGAAGAGGCGCGCTCTGGTCCGTGGTCGCACGCGCCGCCGTCGCTTCCGCGCGCGCGAGCTCCTCGTCCCAGTCGCCAGCGTCCGCGCTCATCGGGTCTGCGGGAGCGACGGCGCCAACGATCGTAGCGAGGCGCCCCGGTGCGTTGCGCGCGCCGTGAAGGCTCAGCGTGTCCTCGAACGGCGCTCCGCTCGGCAAGAGGGCCGCGAACGCCAAGGACAGCGAGCGTGCGTCCTGGAACCGTGCCGATGCCTCCCTCGCGAGCGCGCGCTTGAAGAACGCATCGACCTCGGGAGCGAGCTCGGGGCAATGCACAGACGGTGGCAAAAACTCGCCCTTGAGCAGCACGATGCACAAGGCACCGAGCGCTTCGGCCGTGAACGGCAGCTTGCCGCTCAGGCAGTAGTACGCCGTGACGGAGAGCGCCCACAGATCGGCGTGGTGGTCGACGTCCTTGGAGCTCAGGAGCTGCTCGGGGCTCATGAACTCGGGCGTTCCGACCATCACGCCAGGATTCGTGAGGCCGCCCATCTGCGGAAGTTGGGCCTGCTTGGCGATGCCGAAGTCGAGCACCTTGCAGAACATCTCTTCGTCGTTCTGCACCACGAAGACGTTGTCGGGCTTGATGTCGCGGTGAACGATGCCCGCCTCGTGCGCGCGGCGCAGCGCCCGCCCGACCTGAGTCACGACGACCGTCGTCTCTTCGAGCGTGAGCGTGCCGGCGCGCTCGAGCCGCCGCTGCAGGCTCTCGCCGTCGAGCAGCTCCATCACGATGTACGGCGTCCCGTCCTCGGTCACGCCGCGGTCGAAGGTCTGCACCACGTGCGGACTGCGGAGCTTCGCGGCGACCGAAGCCTCCCGCTCGAAGCGCGCGACGATCTCCGGGTTTTTGTGCGCGATCTCGCTCGAGATGAACTTCACCGCGACCTGCGTCGCGAGCGTGAGGTGGTCGGCGACCCACACCGTGCCCATCGCGCCTTCGCCCAGCGGGCGGACGAGTCGCACGTTCGTGTTGACGAGTGTGCCCGGGGTCAGGTCCACGACGGGCTTGATTGTAGCAAGGGGCGCGTGCGCCTGCGCAACTCTCGTCCTTGGACGCTGCTCGCCGTGGCTGCCGTCAGCGCATTCCGCGGCCCTTGCGCGTGACGCGCGGCAGCTCCGTGCGCGTGAGCGGGCCGATGTCGAGGCTCGCGAGCGACCCGTGCTGTAGCTTCACCGCGCCCGCGTAAGCGATCATGGCGGCATTGTCGGTGCAGCTCGCGAAGGGCGGGACGAAGAGCTCGTAGCCGCGCGCCGTGCATGCCTCGGCCATGCGCGCGCGAAGCTCCCGGTTGGCCGCGACGCCCCCCGCGACGACGACGCGTCCGACCCCTTCCGCCTTGGCCGCGGCCATCGCCTTTTTCACCAGCGTCGTAGTCGCCGACCGCTGAAACGCGGCGCAGAGGTTGGCGAGATCGGCGTCGGACTGCGGCGGGCCTTCCGCGAGCACGTGGCGCGCGATGGCGCTCTTCAGGCCGGAGAAGCTGAGCTCGAGGCTGCCTTTCCTCGCCATCGGCATCGGCAGCGCGAGCGGCGCATCGTCCGGGTTCCCGAGCGCCGCGAGCCGATCGATGACGGGGCCGCCCGGGTAGCCGAGCCCGAGCAGCTTGGCGATCTTGTCGAACGCCTCGCCGACGGCGTCGTCGCGCGTCGCGCCGAGCTCGCGGATGTGCGAGGCGAGCGGGCCGTCGCAACGATAGAGCGCGCTGTGTCCGCCGCTCACGAGCAGGCCGATGAACGGAAACGCCGGCCGAGCCGCGCAATCGGGCCCGCGGCGGTCGCTCAGAGGAGCTGGCGCCGCCGCGGTTGGCCGCATGAGGAAGACGCTCAGGAGGTGCCCGATCAGGTGGTCGACGGCGACGAGCGGCTTGTCGAGCGCCCACGCGAGGCCCTTGCCTGCCTGCACACCGACGAGCAGCGCCCCGACGAGCCCCGGCCGCTGCGTAACCGCGATCGCATCCACGTCCGCGAGTGAGAGCTGCGCGTCGCGCAGCGCTTGGTCGACGACCGGGACGATCGCTCGCAGGTGATCGCGCGCCGCGATCTCGGGCACGACGCCTCCAAACGGCGCATGCAGCTCCACCTGGCTCCGCACGACGTCCGAGAGCACCCGTCCGTCGCCCGCGACCACGGCCGCGCCGGTCTCGTCGCACGAGCTCTCGATCCCGAGCACCAGCGTCACGGGCTGCTTGGGCCCTCGCGGCGCGGCGGCTCCGGGGGCTGCCCGGGCTGCGGATTTTCGGCCGGTGGCTGTTCGGCCCGCGCTGCATGCGCCCGCTCGACGTAGGCCTTGGCGGTGGCGCGCACCTTCGGCTCGTCGTCGCGCTCCGCTGCTTCCTGCAGCACCGGCAGCGCAGCGGCGAGGTCGCGCGTCGCCAGCGCTGCGAGGGCGCTCTCGCGCACGAGGGCGAAGCGATCGGTCCGCGCGGTCTTGGCGAGAGCCGCCGTCACGTCGTGATCGTTCGCCGCCCCGTCCCCTCGGCGCTCCGCCGTCGGTGCGCGGCCGAGGGCGGTCGCGGCGCGCGCGCGTATCGACCAGCTCGGCGCCTTCGCGACGAGGCGCACGACCGCGGCGATCGTCTCGGCCCCGCGTGGCTCGCCGAGCGCGGCGAGCGCAGCCAAGCAGAGCTCGGGTTGGCTTGGATCGAGCGCCCGCACGATGGCCGCCGCGGCCTCCGGCTCGTGACGGTGCCCGAGCAGCTCGAGCGCGCGCTTCTGCACGGCGACGTCGGGGTGCGCGGCGAGCGAAACGAACCCAGGCACACTCGCGCTCGCGATGCGTTCGGCGAGCGTCGCGAGCTCGGACGAGGTCTCCGCGGAGAGCTCGGTCGTGCCGTCGAGCAGGTTGCCGAGTCGCGTCGTCACGAGCTCGACGACGTGTCCCATGCGGTCGGGCGACACCATGACGGCGTGCGCGGCGGCGCGCGGGATCGCGTCGCGAATCGAGAGGAGCGCCTCGGCCTGGGCGTCGCGCGAATACCCGGACGGGAGGAAGCTCCGGACGACGTCGGAGGCGACGACGCGTGCGTCGGGCACCGAGGCCGCGCGGCTCTTGCGCTTCAGCGAGCCGGTATGCACGAGCGTCGCCGCGGCAACCGCAGCCCCTCGCACCGACGGCTCTGACGACGTCAGGGCGCGCCCGAGGATCGCGGCGAGGTCGGGCGCGATGATGCGTGGCGTCTCTGCGCGCACCGCGCTCGGCGCAGCGGCAGCGGCGTCGATCCGCGCGATCGCGACGAGCGCCGCAGCGACGACCTCGGGCTCGCCCGCTTCGCTCTGGGCGACGAGCGCCGCCCGGAAATCCTTGTCCCCGAGCTCGCCGAGCGCGATCGCCGCCGCTGCACGCACCGTGGGGTTCGCATCGGGCGCGCGCATCAGCGCGGCCAGGGCAGGCGCGTGTCCGCGGGCCTTCGCGAGGGCGAGGCCGATCGCGGCGAGCGCGCGCACGTCGGGAGCCGCCGAGTCGAGCAGCCTGCGCAACAGCGGCTCGGCCTTCTTCTCGCGCAGCCGCGCCACGCCCC
>SYFR01000249.1 GCA_005800325.1 Myxococcales bacterium
AGTCCACCCGCGCCCGTGACGCCGCAGCCGAGCGCGGTGATGAGCGTGCCAATCTCGGCCGAGCCGAGCATGCGGTCGAGGCGCGCGCGCTCCACGTTCAGGATCTTGCCTTTGAGCGGGAGGATCGCTTGAAAACGCCGATTGCGCCCCATCTTGGCGCTGCCGCCGGCGCTCTCTCCCTCGACGATGTAGAGCTCGGTCTCGGCCGGATCGCGGCTCTGGCAGCTCGCGAGCTTTCCCGAGAGCGAGGTCACGTCGAGCGTGCTCTGGCGGATCACCTCGCGCGCCTTGCGGGCGGCCTCACGCGCCCGCGCCGCGAGCACCGCCTTCTCGACGATGAGTCGCGCGGTTTCCGGGTGCTCTTCGAAGTGCTGGTCTAGCTTCTCGGCGACGGCGCTCTCGACGATGCCCTTCACCTCGCTCGAGACGAGCTTCGCCTTGGTCTGCGAGTCGAACGACGGATCGGGGTGCTTCACGCTGAGCACGCACGTGAGCCCCTCGCGCGCGTCCTCGCCGCTGAGCGCTCCCTTGAACTCGCGGAACAGGCCCTCTTTCGTCGCGTAGGTGTTGACGCACTTCGTGAGCGCGGTGCGCAGGCCCGTGAGGTGCGTGCCGCCCTCTTTGTTCTTCACGTTGTTGGTGAAGCAGAAGATCGCCTCTTGGTAGGAGCCCGTCCACTGCAGCGCCACCTCCACGACGACCGGCGCCGCGCTGCCGTCGATGGTGGTCTCGCCCTCGGTGACGAAGTGGATGACGTCCGGGTGGATCGGCTCTTTCGACGCCGTGAGGTGGTGCACGAACTCGCTGACGCCGCCGCGGAAGACGAAGATCTCCTGGGCGCCGCCGGGTCGCTCATCGCTGAGGTGGATGTTCAGCCCCGCGTTCAAGAACGCGAGCTCGCGCAGGCGATTGGCGAGGACGTCGAAGCTGAAGTCCGTGAGGCTGAAGATCTCCCGATCGGGCATGAAGCGCACCTTCGTGCCAGTGCTCGTCGTCTCGCCAACGGCCTTGAGCGGGTACTTCGGCACGCCGCGCGCGTACTCTTGTTGCCAGACGCGACCCTCGCGCTTGATCTCGAGCTTGAGCCACTCGCTCGTCGCGTTGACGGCGCTCACCCCGACGCCGTGCAGGCCGGCCGACACCTTGTAGCTCTTGTTGTCGAATTTGCCTCCGGCGTGCAGCACGGTCATCACGACCTCGGCCGCGCTCACACCCTTCTGGTGCATGCCGACCGGGATCCCGCGGCCGTTGTCACCGACGCTCACCGATCCGTCGAAGTGGATCGCGACCCAGATGTCGGTGCAGTGGCCGGCGAGGTGCTCGTCGACGGCGTTGTCCACCGCTTCCCAGACGAGGTGGTGTAACCCCGAGCCGTCGTGCACGTCGCCGATGTACATGCCCGGGCGTGTGCGCACGGCCTCGAGACCCTCGAGCGCGGTGATGCTGGCTGCGTTGTACTCGTCGGCAGGCGCCGCGCCTTCGTTCGGCCGCTCGCCGGCAGGCGCCGCCGCGCCTTCGCTCCGCTGCTCGCTCTCGTCGCTGGGATCGCTCATGGTTCGGGGCCCGACACCAAGGCGCATTCGAGTCGCAAGTGCTCGAATTCCGTACTAGTTCCGGGCGGCGCACGCTAGCACAGGCCACCCCCTCCCGCAGCAGCTAGAACGCGCCTTTTCGCTCGAGGGCCGCGCTCGCGAGCGAGCCGATCGCGGGCGCTCAGGAGCGTCCACCGCGCAGGCTACCGGAGGGTCGCTGAGGCTCCGCGCGGGACGCCTACGAGGCGAGCTCCCGCACCGCTCCGCCTTGCAGCTCGAAGTCGCGACGCTCCGATCGCGAGCCCACCTCGGTGACGATGAGCTCGCGGCGCGTGGTCGTGAGAAAGAGCTGGCTCTCGGTCATGCTCAGCAGGGAGAACAAGGCCGCCGTGCGTTCGGCGTCGAGCTCGCTCGAGACGTCGTCGAGCAAGAGCAGCGGGTGCACGCCGCGCGCCGCTCCCACCACGGCGAGCTCCGCGCTCTTCAGCGCGAGCGTCATCGCGCGGTGCTGGCCTTGCGAGGCGACGACCCGCGCGGGGTGTCCGTCGAGCGTGAGGAGCAGCTCGTCGCACTGCGGCCCTACGCTCGCGCGCCGTGTCTGAGCGTCCGTCCGCCGGGACGCGAAGAGCCGCTCGCGGAGGACGTTCGCGTCGGCCGAGCCGCCCGGCACGTAGCTCAGGTCGAGCGCGAGCCCGTGCGCCGCGATGCGCTCGAAGGCGTCGAGCACCGCGGGCGCAAGAGCCGCGACGGCGCGCGCGCGAGCAGCCGTGATGGCGGCGCCGTGCTCGGCCAGGATCGACTCGAAGGCATCAAGCTCCGGGCGATGCTCGAGCCGCGTGCGGTCCATGAGCAAGCGGCTGCGCTCCTTCATGGCACGCGCATGGCGTGCGCGGTGACCCACGACGGACGGCTCGGTATAGAACGTCACGCGGTCGAGCAACGTGCGGCGTTCGCTCGCCGGCCCTGCGGTCAACGCCAGCTGCGTCGGCTCGAAGAGGACGACGGGTGACCGCATGGCATAGTCCGCGACGCTCGACGGCTCTTCTTCATCGAGTCGCAGCGTGCGCTTCTTGCCCACGATGGTGGCTGCTTGCTCGCGATGAAGCGGACCGCTCGGCCACTCCTCGGTGAAGCGCGCTCTCACGCCGGCGCCCGCGTGGCCGTGGCGAACGAGCTCGTGCAGCCGACTCGTTCGAAAGCTGCGTGACGTCGCCGCGAAGTAGATGGCCTCGAGGATGGTCGTCTTGCCAACGCCGTTGTTGCCGCTGATGACATTGACGGCGGCGGCAGGCTCGAGCGAGAGCGTCGCTAGATTGCGAACGTCCGTGACGACGAGCTTTGACAGCCTAAGGGGCTTTCGCGCGACGTCCAACACGCTTCACCCAAACAGGTACGGCTCAGTCGACTGCGGTTGCGGCTCAGCCGCTCGCCCATAGGCAACTAGCCGTCAATTGCCCTGATGTCTAATTGCCCTGATGTCTAACTACTCAGCAGCCCGCTTGCGCCTGCGTCAAATCCGCATCGGCATGACGACGGCGATGTAGTCCCCAGCTTCCGAGTGCATGGCTGGCCGCACCACCGCCGGATCCAGCTCGCCGCTCAGGCCGAGGGTGATGTCTTCGTCGCTCTCCATCGCCATGAGAACGTCGAGGAGGTAGCGGGCATTGAATCCTACGCTCACCTCCGGTCCATCGTAGTCGACCCCGAGCTCGTCAAAGCCATTGCCACTCTCGGGGCTCTCACTCGTGATGCGCAGTGCGTTGGCCGAGACCGCGAGCTTCACGCCGCCGGTGCGATCGCTGGCTGCCAGCGACACGGCGCGCAGCGCATCACAGAACGCGAGCCGTGGTGCCCGAACCGCTCGGCTGCTCACCGCAGGAATGACCTGCTCGTACGGGGGAAACTGCGCGTCGATGAGCTTCACCGAGAAGCGAATGCCCGCGAGCGCAAAGAACGCGTTGGGCCCAGTCTGGGAAATGGAGACGAACGTGGTCTCGCGATTCTCTTGAACCTCGTCGAGCAGCTTGCGCAGCTCCTGGACCCCCTTCAGCGGGACGAGCAGTGTCGCCTCGGCCGCGAGCTCCGGGACCGTGACCTCCATCTTGCTCAGTCGATGGCCATCGGTCGTCACCATTCGCACGACGCCCGGCTGTTGGCCTTTATTCGCGCGGCACTCGAACAACGCGCTGTTCAAGTGGGGACGCGTCTCGTCGCTCGAAATGGAAAAGTGCGTGCGCTCGAGGAGGAGCTTCAGCGTCTGCACCGTGAGCTGCATCGCAGGAGCGTCCGCGGACGGCTCGGGCAGCTGCGGGAAGTCGGCGCCCGGGAGGCCATGAAGCGTGTAGCGGCGCGCGGAGCCAATGGACTGCAGCGTCAGCGCCGCGCCGCTCGTTACGCTCACCTTGATGGGCCCCTCGGGCATATGTCGCACGCGCTCGAAGAGGTCGCGCGCAGGCACGGCGATCGAGCCCGGTCGCTTGACCTCGGCCTCGAGCGTGCCCGACACCGCGAGGTAGAGATCGGTCGCGGCCACACGTAGCTCGGCCCCTTCCGCCGAGAGGAGCACGTTCGCCAGAACGGGCATCGTGCTTTTCTTGTCGGCGACGCCTTGGCAGCGCTGCAGCAATCTCAAGAGGCTCTTCTTGGGCGCAACGAGTTCCATGGGGGCACCGTGCCTAACGTTTGTTCCGAGCACGCGCAAGAGCCTCAGGTTGCCATTTCCGGGTACCCTGCTCATTCGTCGGACGGTCCCTCTTCTTCTCCAAGAGAAGAGGTATTTAAAGAAATCTAGTCTTGGTCGTAGGGCCTGTGGAAACTGGGGGGATCCCAATAACCTAGGTAATATCACCTCATTGCGCTGTTTTGCCCTGTGGAGACGAGGTGGAGGGAAGCTGGGGGTGAACGTGGGATAATCGGCGCCAGTGAACCACTCCAGGCGCTTCCGAGAGGTTTTGCAGGGGCTTCTACCGGGTGTCCCACAGGTGGCCGGGTGCTTTTCCACAGGCCGGAGAGGACCCGTGGCCGGCGCTGTGCGGCTACGGTAGGGTTCGGAGCAGCAAGGCGCGCATGTCCGAACGGCTCTTTCGGTGCCCCCACTGCGGACGTGCGCACCCGGCAAGCAACTCCGTCTGCCCGACGACGGGCCTCGCGATCGACGCGCGACCGCCGCGCCGCCGCCGCTTCACGTCGACGCACCGCCATCGGGCGGCGAAGGATGGCGTCATCGGCCTCGTCATCGATCGCCGCTATCGGTTGACCGACACGCTCGGAGAAGGCGGCACGAGCGTCGTCTACGAGGCCGAGCAGCTCGGCCGCGGCAACCGGGTCGCGGTCAAGATCCTCCATCCGAGCTTGGCCGACGACCGAGAGACCGTCGCGCGGCTGCGCCACGAGGCCGACCTCGTCGGGGCACTCGAACACGCGAACATCTGCCCCATCCTCGATCTCGGGCGAACGAGCGAGGGGCGGCCCTATCTCGTCATGCCTCGGCTCTATGGCGAGAGCCTGGCGCAGCGCATCGAGCGAGGGGCCGTGCCCCTTGGCGAGCTCGGCCCATTGCTGCTGCAGGTCCTCTCGGCGCTCGCGTCGGCGCACTCGTGCGCCATCGTTCATCGCGATCTCAAGCCCGAGAACATCTTCATCGAGCATCGCGGGCCGACCCTGCCACTGACGGCGAAGCTGCTCGATTTCGGGGTGGCAAAGTCCTTCGGCGCGGAGGCATCGGCAGAGCCGCGCCTGACGGACACGGGGATCGTCATGGGGACTCCCTATTATATGGCGCCCGAGCAAGCCCGCGGGGAGACGAGACTCGATGGCCGCGTCGATCTCTGGGCGATGGGAGTCATTTGCTATGAGGCGCTCAGCGCGCGGCGGCCGTTCTTTGCCAATAACTACAATGCCCTCTTGGTCCAGGTACTCACTGCGGAGCCGAAACCCATTGAGCGTCTCGTCGCCGGACTGCCAAGTCTGGCCGGCGAGTTCGTGAACAAGGCATTGAGGAAGCCGCGTGAAGAGCGCTTTCAGACTGCAGAGGAGATGTGGCACGCGTTGCTTCCCATTGCGGAGACTGCAGCGCTCGCCCCGACCAGAGAAGTGCCGGCGACGTGCGAAACGCGGCCGGGAGCTCTGGTCACGACGCGGGCCGAAGCCGCCATTCGGCGACAGCCCTCGAGCGAGCCTCCGTTCGACAGCGAGCCTCCCGAGGAGCCCCTCGAAGAAGCGACCATTCAAGACGTAGCGCGCTACGACTATCCGTGGTCCGAAGACGACGCCGAGCCGGAGAGCGATCTTCCCGAAGGCTTTGGCGTCGAACACGACCGGGAGCTGCCGCCGGGGGAGCTCGACGAGAGTGGCATCGAGGACACCGAGGTGACGCCGCACGGGCGCGGGGAATTGCCAATTGACGAAGAAGGAAGCGACACGCAGGTCCGCCGACGGGGACGCTGAGGCGCTGGCCATTCACGCCGTCCACGCGCACAAGCTCGTGAAGACGTTCGGCGCGACGGCCGCGCTGCGTGGCGTGGACGTAAGTCTCTACCCCGGACAGCTCAATCGCATCGAGGGGCCGAATGGCTCCGGCAAGACGACGCTGCTCCGCGTGCTTGGCACGCTGCTCACGCCCTCGTCGGGAGTCGTCGAATACGCGCCGATCGGCAGCGAGGTCGAGCGAGCCCGCGCGCACATCGGCTGGGTGTCGCACGAGCCGTTTTGCTACGCCGATCTCACCGGTCGGCGCAACGTCGAGATCGCCGCCGAGCTCCACGGCCTCGACATTCGAGAGGCGTGGTCGCGCGCCGGCGAACGCTTCAAGCTAGGCAGTTTCGCGATGCGACCGTTGCGCACGAACTCGCGAGGCCAGCGCCAGCGCGTCGCCCTCGCGCGGGCGCTGGTTCATCGTCCCGCGGTCGTGCTCCTCGACGAGCCGACGACGGGGCTCGATCGGGATGGCGTCGCCGTGCTCACGCAGGTGCTCACGGAGGAGGTCCTTCGCGGGGCGATCGTCGCGGTCGTCACCCACGATGCGGCAGCGTTCGGGACCGTCGCGGCCAAGCGCGTCGTGCTCGAGCGGGGCAAGGTGGTTGACGACGGCTGACGTCGTGGTCGAATGCCATGGTGAACCCGGCCGCGCTCGCGATCTGCCATGTGCGCGGCGTGGGCGCGGTGGCCGCCGGCGGGTTTGTCTGGTGGCATCGTGGCGCCTTGCAGCTGACGCTCGTCGCCAAGGCCCGCTTCGCCATGCAGCACGATCGCGCGATGCTGCTCGTCGAGGCGCCGTCGCTCGCGCTCGCGGACGTGCATCACGGCGGGGATCCGGCGCGCAGCCTCTTGCGCCCCTCGGACATGGTGCCGTTTCGTCCGCGCGTGGATGTGACGCTCACGGGGCATGCCTACGCGCCAGGGGGGCGCTCGGTGCGTGCGAGCGCGGTGCGGCTTGGCTTGTTTCGCGACTCGGCGGCGCTGCTCGACAAGGTCGTGCACGTCCTCGGCGATCGCGCGCACGCCGACGCCCAGCCTGGGGCCTTCGAGCGCATGCCGCTCGTCTACGAGCGCGCCTTCGGCGGACCCGGCTGCGACGCGAATCCGGTGGGGTGCGGGCTCGATGGGCACGGCGTGCCGAACCTGCTCGATCCGGAGCGCCCGGATCAGCCCACCGGGTATGGCGCGCTCGCACCCACCTGGAAGCGGCGGCGGCAGTGGGTCACGAGCGCGATGCGCCGCGACCTCGCGCGACGCGTTCCGGTCGTCGACGTCGACTGGCGGTATTTTCAGGCGGCGCCCCGGGACCAGCAGATCGCGGAGGTGCGCGGAGACGAGTGGCTCGTCATCGACGGCATGGACGCGACGCTCTTGCGCATCGCGACGCAGCTTCCGGGGGCGCGGGCTACGGCGAGGCTCTATTTCGGCGACGAGCGCCGAGAGACCGTCGCGATGGTCGCCGACTCGCTCGCGGTCGACGCCGACGCCCACGAGGTGACGATGACGTGGCGCGCGGCGGTGGCTCTCCCGCCGGCGGCGGAGCTGCGCTCGCTGCGGGCCGCGGCGGCGGTCGAGGTCCCTCCGTTCGCCTCGGAGCTGGATGCACAGGAGCCGTCGATGCGGCTCGTTCCTTCGATCGGCAGCGCGCTCGAGCCTGCTGACTGGAGCGGCGACGAGCGGACGGAAGCGCAGCGCGAGGCACCGGGCGCGGGTTTTTCAGGGCAACCGAGCGACCGGTCTGCGACGCTACCCGACGCGCCGTCGACGCGGACTATTGCACCGCGCCATCAGCACGTCCGCGACACGGAGGCGACCGTCGTCGAGCGTCGGCCGGCATGGAGCGGGGTCGAGGACGAGTCGACCGCGGCCGATGCGCCGATCCCCGCGGCCGCTTCTTCGCGAGCATCGGCGACCCTCCCCGACGATCCGCCGACGCGCGAGACCGACACCGTCGAGTCCGAGCTCGAGCTCGACGTAACCCTCGGCGCTTCGGGGGGGCAGGCGAGCCCGCGCACGCTTCGGTCGACGGAGTCGGCGAGCGACGACCGAGGAGGAGAGCGGTCCACGCGGCGCCCGCCGCGCTGAGCACGTGGGAAGCGGTGCAGCGCACAGCCCGCGCGTGCCTCGCAACCGTGAAACGTGTTCTATTTCAGCGCGACCTTGTGCACCGCGATGGGCAGAGTCGTCGCCTTGTCGATGAACACGTGGGTGAGCAGCGGGCCCGGCGCCTCGCCGGACGTGATCGTGGCGGTCGCGGGCTTGGCGAGAAAGGGCGAGGGCACGCCGACGCCGATGACGTCGTTGGGTGCGACGTTGAGCACCGCGCTGCCGGTCGCGCTCGTGAGCGCCGAGGTGGCAAGGATCCCCGAGCTCGTCAGGAAAGACGCCATGTCGGCGGGGCCTGCGCTCGCCAGCACGACGACGGTGCCGCCATTCTTGGCGAACTCCCCGACGGCCGTTGCCAGCTCGCCGCCGAAGGCTTGCAGCACACCGTTCGGCGCGGAGATCTGGTCGTGGACGAGGAAGACGTCGTACGTGCCGCTCGCGAGATCGACAGCGATCTCGGCCGCCGAGTCCTCGGTTTTCAGGGCGTAGGTGCGGCCGCGCGCGGCGCCCTCGGCTTCGACCGCGGCGTCGACATTGGTCGTGGCCCCGGCGCTCGCGTACTTCCGATAGTCCACGATGCGGACTGGATCGTCCGGCCGGAGAAAGAGCGCGTTACCGAGCAGGCGCTGCGCCGGGGAGTGGTACTGCGCGAAGCTCATGCCGACCACGATGAGGTGGCCGGTCGGCTCTCCGGTGCACTTGCCCTGCTCGCAGATCTCGGTCGCGCAGGCGTTGCCGCAGGCTCCGCAGTTGAACGGGTCGATGAGGAGATCGACGCAGCCGTCGGGGCATTCGACGAGCGGTGGCGTGCATTCGGTGCCGCCGGAGCCGCCAGCGCTCGACGCGCCGCCGGAGCTCGCCGTACCGCCGGAGCCTGCCGAGCCGCCGTTGCCGCCCGAGCCACCGCCGCCGCTCCCGGGGGCGAGGCATTGGCCCTCGCTCGCGGCGTAGCCGGGGAGGCACTCGCCGCCGACGACCGCGTCGCAGGCGCCGACCGCGCCGGCGAGAGTGCCCAGCGCCAGGCCGAGGAGCGCCAGGCCGACGACCGAGCCAGCCTTCAGCGCGTTGCGCCTGCGGGTGCCCGCGGCTCCGGTTCCTCGGGGCGTCATGGCGCTTGCTCCGCCTGGGCGCGTTTGAGGATGAGGAACTCCACGCGACGATTCTTGCGTAGCGCGGCCTCGGCCTGACCCGATAGCGCGGGTCGCCGCTCGCCGAAGCCCTCGACGTGCAGGCGGCCCGCCTTCACGCCGAACTGCAGGAGCATGTCGCGCACGGACTTGCTGCGGCGGATCGAGAGATCGAGGTTGTATTCCTCGGCGCCGGTCTCGTCGGCGTGGCCCTGTACGCGAACGAGCTCGTACTGCGGGTTCGCGTTGAGGAGCTTGCCGACCGACTGCAAGAGCGCCCAGCTGCGCACCTCCACGTCGGCCAGGTTGATCCGAAAATAGACGCGCTCATCGAGGATGATCTCGTTGCCGATGACGCGCACGTTTTGCTCGTCCGGGCAGCCGTCGTCGTCGGCGTAGCCGTTGACCGTCTCGGGATCGTCCGGGCACTTGTCGACGGGATCGAGGAAGCCGTCGCGATCGTTGTCGGGATCGGGGCAGCCATCGGTGTCCTGGAAGCGGTCCTTGTCTTCCGCGACGTTGCGGCAGGCGTCCTGTGGATCGAGGATCTGATCCTTGTCGTTGTCGGCCTCGGGGCACCCGTCGCGGTCCTCGAACTCGTCGAAGTCTTCGGGGACATCACGGCAGGCGTCGACGGGATCGAGGATGCGGTCGCCGTCGTTGTCGAAGTCCGGGCAGCCGTCCTTGTCCTGGAACCCGTCGTAGTCTTCCGGGTTGTCCGGGCAGGCGTCGCTCGCGTTCCGAATGCGATCCTTGTCGCGGTCGTCGTCCGGCGGTGGCGGTGGGGGCGGCGGCGGGATCGGCTCGTACGCGAGGTGGAGCCCCACCGTGATCAGGCGAGCGTCGTCGGGAAGCACGATGCTCTTGGTCTCGAGGATCTGCACGAAGCCGACCTGGGGCCCGAACCGCAGCGCGCGTCCAGCCGAGAGGTCGTAGCCGATCGCGGCGTGTACCGTGCCGCGTGCGAGGCCCCCCGTGTGCGCCAGGCCCGCTCCGCCGGCGAGCCACAGGCCGGCGGCGGTCCAGGCGGCGTCCGTCGGCGCGCGGCCGAGCGGCCGCAGTCGCAGTCCGCCGAGGGCGAGAAACGTCGAGCCGTCGTCGTTGGGCACCATCCCGGCCACCGGCGTCGTGCCGGCCACGACGGCGAGGGCACCGACGTCGACCTCGAGGCCGAGGCGCCGGTTCACGGTGAGCTCGGCGCCGGCGAGGCCGCCTCCGCCCCAGGTGAACTGCTCTCCCTTTCGCGCGCCCACCATGCGCGCCGCGACGGGCTCGGCGTGGATCGCCCACCCAAGCTCCGCGCGTGCCGGTGCCGCGTGGCCGGCCGCGGCGAGGGCTGCCGCCGCTGCGACGTGCCAGCGAAGATGGGAGCGAGGCATGCGGCGCATTGTAGTTCGCGCGGCGTACCACGGAGCAAGCTTGAGGCGTGTCAGAAATGGGCGATCCACGCCGCAGCGGGGGCGGCCGCGTCGCGTCCCCGGCGGTCGGGCGCGGTCGGGGGGATATGGCGCCGGTGCGGTGGGAGCGGGGCGCTGGTTTCACGTGAAACGCCTGCCGCTGCCGAGTGAGCGCGGGCGGGTTGAGGGACGCAGCGCCAAGCCGTCGCCCCGCGCGCGTGACTCGTGGACGTTTCACGTGAAACGGGCCGAGCACGAGATGCGGCTGCTTGAAGTGGGTGTGAGGCACGAATGCGGGTCAGCCCGTAGTTGCCAAGCAGTCGTGGCACCGATCGGTTGCACGTACCCGGCGGCGGGGTGATCGCGGGAGAGCGGGAGAGCGGGAGAGC
>SYFR01000250.1 GCA_005800325.1 Myxococcales bacterium
CTCGGCGACGAGCCTCACTCCGCGACGAGCCTCACTCCGCGACGAGCCTCACTCCGCGACGAGCCTCACTCCGCGACGAGCCTCACTCCGCGACGAGCTTGCGCTCGATGGCCTCGAGGTGCGCGCGCACGCTGGCGTCGTCCTCACGCTGCGTCTCGATCTTGCGAACGGCGCTGATCACGGTCGTGTGATCGCGTCCGCCGAACGCGCGCCCGAGCTCGGGGAAACTGCACTTGAGGCGCTGCTTGCAGAGGTACATCGCGACGTGCCGCGCGAACGCCACCGTCTTGTGGCGGTCCTTCGACGTGAGGTCGCTCGTGCGAAGGTGGAAGTGCTGGCACACGGCGCGCTGGATGTCGTCCACGCTGAGCATCTGCGTTCGCTGCGCGGTCGCGGTGCTGAGCTCGTCGCGAACGAACCCGAGGTCGATGACACGACCGGTGAGCGAGGACTTCGCCGCGAGACGAATCAGCATCCCCTCGAGCTCCCGGACGTTCGAGCGCACGGCCTGCGCGAGGTACAGCGCGACCTCGTCATCGAGCGCGATGCACTCGAGCACGGCCTTGTTGCGGACGATCGCGACACGCGTCTCGAGCTCGGGCGACTGAATGTCGGCGACGAGCCCCGACGCGAAGCGCGAGACGAGCCGCTCTTCCATCCGCTCGAGCGCCTGCGGGTACTTGTCGCTGGTGACGACGATCTGCTTGTCCGCGTTATGCAGGGCGTTGAACGTGTGAAAGAACTCTTCCTGGGTCTGGACGCGCCCGGCGAGAAACTGGATGTCGTCGACCAGCAGCACGTCGCACTGCTCGCGATAACGGCTACGGAACTCATCCATCCGATGGTTCTGGAGGCCGGCGATGAAGTCGTTCGTGAAGCGCTCCGCGGAGACGTAGCGGATGCGCGCGCTCGGCCGCGCTTCGTGGACGCGATGCGCCATGGCGTGCACGAGGTGCGTCTTGCCGAGGCCGGTGCCGCCGCAGAGAAAGAGCGGGTTGTAGCGACGGCCGCCGCCCGCGGCCGCCACCGCGGCGGCGTGCGCGAGCTGGTTCGACGGGCCCACGATGAAGTTCGAGAACGAGAACCGAGGGTTGAGATCCTCGAGCGGTGCGCGCCGTTCGCTCACCGGCGCCGCTTCAAGGGGCCGCAGCGCCTCCTGAGACCGGGAGGCCTCCTGAGACCGGGACGACAGCGGACGCGTCCGGACGGGAGCCACGATGCGCGCCTGCGCGACCGGCTCGTCGAGGTTCGGATCGAGGATCCACGTGACGCGGATCGACTCGCCCGCGAGGTCGCTCAACTGCTCCTTCAGGTCGGGGAGGAAATTCGTTCGCACCCAGTCCATGACGAACTCGTTCTGGGCGCGCAGGGTGAGGACGCCCTCGGAGAGGTCGTCGTACTGCACGCCGGCGAACCACTGATCGAACGTGGCCGGCGAGCGGTCCCGCGTGCGCTGAGCGGCGGTCTCGAACATCCTTCGCGGACTGGATTCCGACATGTACTGATACACCTACTGCCCCCCCACACTAACCCACAGTCTCTTTCGGACGGCTGCCACCTGGCGCCAGCTACGCGCCTTGCTTTTTTTCCGACCGCGCCCGGCGTGTCCCGCCCTGCTTCGTCCACCAGGCGCCCGATCCATGCAGTCGCCCGCGGGGCGGCTGGCCCCACAGTTTCTCCACACCCCCGAATGACCCCCTAGGACGAATCGTCGCTTGTCGAATCGCTAGGTTGCGCGTCAGGAGGAGCAAGGAGTGAACCCGGTGTCCACAGCCGACGCCGGCCTCCGCGAGTGGATGCCGCCCCCGACCGGGACTGCGATGTCGAAGCGCCGTCTGCATGGGCCCAGACAGCGCCCGGTCGTCGAGGAGGCGTGTCCCTCGGCGAGCGGAACGGAGCACCTACCACCGAGCGCTTCGGAGAGTCCACGACGATCGCCGAAAATGCAGTAACTATTCTGCATCATTAGCATTTTTATGATTCAGGCGTTTCGCGACGCCAGGCGACGGGAGGTCACCACGCCCGCCCGCGCCAGAACCGCGGGGATCCCCTGGACAGCGCGCCGACCTGCGCTCGCGCCGCCTCGGATCCCGCAGCTCCGCCTAGGCGAAATGAAGTCAAGTAGCTCTTGATCCAGGCCAGAGCGCCCAATTCGAGCCAATTCGCAACTAGTTGACATCCGCAGTGAATCGGGCGTGCTACGGCCATGGACGAACGCGCGAAGGCTCGAGGGGCGGGCCGCCGGCTCCGCTTTCTTGCCCCGACGAGGCACGAACTGGCATGCAATCGCCCTCCGCCGCACCTGCGCGCGGACGTCGCCATGTGCCGCCGCGTCGCCTCGCTCGTCCTGCCAGCGCTGCTCGTACTCGCGGGCACGACGCGCGCCGCGGCCGAACCGACCGCGCTCCCGGCGCCGCTCGCCTATGACTACGGCGAGACGGAGACGCCGCGCTCGCTCGGGATCGGGGCGCTCCATGCGGCGGGCGGGGGCGTCAACGCGCTGTTTCTGAACCCGGCGAACTTCGGGATCACGCGCGCCTACCACGTGGGTGCGCTCGCGCAGTTCCTGCCGGAAGCGGGGCGTCACCTCTACGGCGGAGCGATCATGGACTCGACGCGTCGCTTCTCGGGCGGGCTCGGCTTCGTCGGCGGATTTCAAGATCCGGACGGGGCCGATCGCACCACGCTCGATGCGCGCGCCGGGCTCGCCTACGCGATCTCGCCGGAGCTCCACCTCGGGCTCGGTGCACGCTATCTCCGCGTCCATCAGGAAGGCCTCGGCGTGCTTGGCGCGAGCCGCGCGTCCGGCGGATTGCTCGATCCCGAGGCTCCCCCGAGCGGGCGCGAGCTCCTGCTCGAAGCCGTGACGGCCGACGCCGGCGTCACCTTTCGCCCCATCCCCGAGCTCTACATCGGCGCCTTTGGGCAGAACCTGACGCACCCCGGCATCGGGCTCGTGCCGACCCTCGCGGGCGGCGGCGTCGCCTTCGGAACGGAAGACTTCACGCTCGAGGTCGACGGTCTCGCGGACTTCGACTCGTGGGGCAAGACGAGCGCGCGTGTGATGGCGGGCGGTGAGTACCTGCTCCTCGACCGCGTGCCTTTGCGCGCCGGGTATCGCCTCGACCTGCTCGACGGAGCCAGCGCCGAGCCGTCGCACTCCGTGAGCGGCGGCCTCGGATACGTGACGCCTCAGCTCGCGGTCGAAGCGTCCGTGCGACGCAGCGTGACCGGGCCGAGCATGACGGTCATCGCCGTGGCGTTCACGTACCACATCGAGTCGCTCGGCTTGCAGATCGAGCCGTACTGACGGCGCCGCGGATGTTCTGCCTCACGCACCCGACCGACGCACGCTGGGCCGAGCGAGCCGCAGACGAGCTCGATCGCGTGCTGGTCGATCACGCGCACTGCGAGATGAAGGCCGCGTCGAACGCACTCTCGCTCGCGACGCGGAGCTTCCTCTCGCGCGGCGCCGTTCGTCGCCTGGTGGAGCTCGCGCGTGAGGAGCTCGCGCATTTCGACGAGGTGCTGCAGGTGCTCGAGGAGCGCGGGCTCGAGCTCGGCCCGCCGCCGGTGGACGAGTACGCGAGCGAGCTGCGCCGGCTCGCGGCGGCGACGGGCAAGACGAGCTCCCAGGAGCGCGTGCTCGTCGATCGGTTGCTCGTCGGTGCGCTCATCGAGGCGCGGTCGTGCGAGCGCTTCAAGCTGCTCGCCGAGGAGCTCGGTCGCCGCGGGCTCACGGGCGAATCGGCCTTCTACCGCGAGCTCATGACGAGCGAGGCGCGCCACTACACGACGCGGCGCGCCCTCGCGATCGAGGTGTGCGAGAGCGAGGAGCACGTGGCCGCGAGGCTCGCCGCGCTGGCTGCGATCGAAGCGAGCGTCGTCGCCGGCCTCGACGGACAACCGACGATTCACGGATGACCCGCGCCGAAAAATGACCCGCGCCGAAAAATGACCCGCGCCGAAAAATGACCCGCGCCGAAAAATGACCCGCGCCGAAAAATGACCCGCGCCGAAAAATGACCCGCGCCGAAAAATGACCCGCGCCGAAAAATGACCC
>SYFR01000251.1 GCA_005800325.1 Myxococcales bacterium
CGCTATCGCAGCGCTCGGCGGTCACATAAAAAACAACGGCGATCCGGGATGGCAAGTCTTGGCCCGCGGCTACCACGACCTGCTCCTGCTCGAATTGGGGTGGCTGGCCCGCGCCCAAAACTCCGATCAATCATGAGACTCCCGTGCGTGAGCATCGCAGCGACGAAGGCAACGACGTAGAGGGGCCCTTTTCGGGCCGAGCTAGCTAGCGCACGAGGCTCACGCCGAGGCGCTGCCGCAATTTGGTGTACTCGGCGCTCACGGAGAAGGCGCAGAGATCGGCGACCTTGTCCGTCGCCGACGAGAACGGGGTGTCTCCTTCGGCGCGAAGGATCCCGACCGCCGCCTCGAGGTTGCCGGACAAGAGCAGGCCCGTGCGCGTGGCGCAGCGCTCGACCGAGGCTCCCCACGCCAGGAGATCGAGCTCGCCGCCGCGCGCCGCGAGCGCTCTCACGGCCGCTTCGAGCTCGGCGCGCTCGTCGTCGGTGAACTGCGTCCCGAGCAGCCCCGCGAGCGCCTCGACGCTCGCCGCGAGCCCGGCCGAGGCGGGCGCCGCACCGAGCACGAGCTTCATCCCCGCGAGCAGGCAGACCGACAGCTCGGTGACGGAGCGGCAGTGCGCGATCATCTCGTGCTCGCCGACCCGGAGCGCGAGGTGGCGAGCCGCGAGGACGGCGAGCTCCGAGATCGTGCGGCGGCTGAGCGCCGTGCGCCCAACGACCACCGCTTGGAGTCGCGCGAGCCGCGGCTCGAGCGGCCCGTCGACCTTGTCGTCGATGTGCACCGCAGGGAGCGGAACACCGAGCTGCTTGGCCGCCCACGCGAGCGAGCGCACCGCGGACACGGTCGTCGCCTCGGGATCTTGTCGCTGGCCCGGGAGCGGAATGAGCGCGCCGCTCGTCTCGAGCTGCAGGATCCGCACGCGCACGACGGCAGGCGCGACCGCGCGCATCACCCGGTCGACGCCAGCGTCCGATGCCGCGTGATGCGCGACCGCGGGTGCTCGCAGCCATGCCCAGCTCTCGGCGTCGAGCGCCCGCTTGAACGGCGGCACGGTCTCGACCTGGTGGCGCCGCTGCAGCTGCTTCTCTCCGTCGGTCGCCGCGCCGAGCGCCACGAGCACGCTCGCGGCCACGAACGTTGTCTCCGGCTCGCCGTGCTTCTGTCCGAGCCGAAAGAGCGCGCGATAGGTCTCGAGCCTTTCGGGAGCGCACGCCGCCGCACCGCGCAGGTACCGGAGCACGCGACCGGGATCGTCGCCGACGCCGGTGCCGATCTCGGCTCCGAGCAGGTGCGCTCCGAGATCGCCACCGTCGAGGCCGAGCTCGCGATCGATCGCGCCGAGCGCCGAGGTCGGATCCTCGAGGTGATCCCGATAGAGCAGGGCGAGCTTACGAAGGAGCTTCGCGTGAACCTTGCGGCCCGCGGCATCCTCGCGCTTCGCGTAGACGCCGCTCAGCTTCTCGTAGATGCGCTCGAGCTCGGCCCACTCCTGGTTCTCGGCGAGGGCATTGGCGAGCGACGCGAGCACGTCGAGCCGCTCCGGATCGCAGTCGAGCGCGAGCTCGAACGCCTGGAGCGCCTCGGTGTCGTGCTCGCCGTCGCGAAGGCAATACTCCGCGAGCTCAGCGAGCTGCCGTGCCCGCGCCACGCGGTCGTCGGTGAGCTCGGCGAGGTCGCGGCGCGTCGCGATGACCTTGGCGACGTCGCGGGTGCCTTCGAACACCGCCAGCAATCGCTCGAGCGGCTCACGGCGTCGCGGGAAGGCCTTGCGCGCCTCGCCGAACCTCTCGAGCGCGCGCGCGGCGTCGCTGCCCGCGCCGAGCCACCGATCGCCCGAGGCGAGCCACTGCGCGAGGCGCCCCTCGTCATCCAGGCCCGGCGCGGTGAAGAGCTTCTCTTCGAGGGGCGGGATCGCGCGCCAGTTGTCGAGCTCCGCAGACAGCTCGACGAGCGGCACGAGCGCGCGGGCTTCGTGCGACAAGATGGAGAGCGCCTTCTCGTAGTTCGAGACGGCGAGCCGAGGGTTTTGCTGCCGGCGCTGCACCTCGGCGACGCGAAGGTAGATCTCCCCCCGCAGCGGCGCGGTCGACGTGCCGAGCTTGCCGAGGGCCATCTTGAGCGCGGACAGCGCAGCATCGAGCTCGCCGCGCGCCATCATGGCGTCGCTCTCGGCGAGGTGCTCCTCGATGGTGAGCGGACGAGCCGGTGCGGGCGCGACAGCGGGCTCCTCGGGCGCGACCAACGCGGGCTCGCCGTGCGCGTGCGGCGAAGGCTCGACGGCAGGCGGCGGCACGTCCGGCCCCGGGCTCGCCTCCTCCGCGACCGTGGGTTTCGCCCCCATGTCGTCGAGGCCTTCGTGCGTACGCGCCTTCGCGTGCGACGTCGCCAAGGCTTCGATGGCCAGCTCGATCGCGGGCGAGCGCGGCGCCGTGCGGCGACGGCGCGCGTCGATCTTCGCGGAAATGACGACCTTCGGGAGCTCGGAGGCGAGCTCGTGTCGCCCGGCCCGACCGGCGACGATGCTCACCGACTCGGCGCGCTCGGAAGGAGGCGCGGCGCGGCGCGGCGCGGCCATGCGACGCGGTTGGGATGGAGGAGCTGCGGGCACCGCGAGCTCGGGCTGGCGAATCGGCGCGGGCTCGAGCGGGGCCGGCGCCGCGGTCGCTGGCACCGGCGCTTCAGCAGCCGGCGCAGCTTGTTCGGCGATCGCCCACCCGGGCAGCGGCATCGCTCGCGGCAGCTCAGGAAGCTCGAGCGACGGGAGCGCCTCGACCGACGGGAGCGCCTCGACCGACGGGGACGCCTCGAGCGACGGGGACGCCTCGAGCGGCGCCCGCGGAGGCGGCTGGCTCATTCGCCGCCCGCTCACCGGCAGCGGCTCCGGCTCGACCGCTCGCAGCGAGTCCGCGACAGGCGGCGTCATTCGCGCCGTCAACGCGGCGGATTGCCGGCGGCGACCGGCCTTCTTGTCGTCGCCGCGCGCGGGGGGCGGCGCCGCAGGTAGGTCCTCAGGTGTCACAGGAGAAGCCGGCTCTTCCCGCAGCACGAACGAGCCACGCGACCCCTGCGCGAAGAGGACCGCGCTCGGCGCTCCTCCGAAATCTCCTCGCTGCACGGCGAGCGCGTAGGCCTGCTGCAGCGTCAACGCTCCCGGGTGATCGTCGAGCGTCTCGAGGAGCGCCGCCGTCAGCCGCGACGGGATCCCTTCGGCGTGAGCTCCCACCTCCCGCACCGCGATGGCCGACTCGACGCCGCCATCGCCGTCTTCGAGCGCGCGCTTGAGCGCCTCGGCCGCGCCCCGCAGCGCCCCGAGGCCCGAGCACCCGTCGCCGACGCGCGCCTCGAGCACGACGCCGACCTGGCCATCGACCCGGCTCGCGAGCGTCCGACGAACGTCGAGCAGCGCATCGCCGACGTCGGGATGCTCGGGATCGAGACACAAGAAGCACTCCGCTCCGTCGACGACCGCGACCAGCGCCGAGGCGTAGAGCAGCACCCCTTCGAGCTCGCCCGCGTGCTTGCCGAGCACAAGGTCGAGCTGCTCGGCCATGTCCACGCGCGGATCGAGCGAGACGACGGTGTACCCGAGATCTACGTGCGCGAAGCGTTCGCGCACGAGGCCCGCGTCACGCTGGCCGAGCGCCGGTGCCGAACCGTGGGCGGCCTCCGCCGCTGCGGTGACTAAGAGCCGCATGAGTCCTTCGCCAACGACAGGGGCCTTCGCGTCAAGGGCTTCTGCGGATCAGTCACAAATCTTCTCCAGCTCTTCGAGCGCGACATCGCAGACATCCGCGCTCCCGACGTCGACGATGCGCTCGCAGGAGGCCAGCTGTACGGGATCCACGCAGCGGTCGCACACCAACTGAAGGTCATCGCATGGGTCGCCGCAGCCTGCGACGAAAGCGATGACCGCGATGAGCGCGCTCAAGGCGTGAACGTTCCGGCGAAGAGGGAGAGCCTTTCGAGACACCGGGCGCCATACTACTGCGGCCGACGCCGCGGCGACCAGCGCCACGACGGCCACCTTGCCGTCCGGCACTTTCGCCCCGATCCCAGTTGAGTTAACCGGTGACCATGACCGCCCCTCAGTCCCACGAGTCGTTCTACGCTACCTTTGCCCGCCGCGTGGACGCGGCTCGTCGCCTCGTGGGCCGCCCGCTGACGTTCGCGGAGAAGATCCTGTTCGCGCACCTCGCGCCGCTCGTCGCTGGCGATGAGGCCGCGGGCGATGCCGTGCCGGCCGTGCCCGAGCGCAAGAAGAGCTACGCGGCGCTCTATCCCGATCGCGTGGCCATGCAAGACGCCACGGCGCAGATGGCGCTGCTCCAGTTCATGCACGCCGGTCGCGCGACCGCCGCGGTCCCGAGCACGGTGCACTGCGATCACCTGATCCGCGGACACGTCGGCGTGAAGAACGATCTCCTCAAGGCGTACGACGAGAACGCCGAGGTCTACGACTTCCTGAAGTCGGTGTCGCAGCGCTACGGGATCGGCTTCTGGAAGCCCGGCGCGGGGATCATCCACCAGGTCGTGCTCGAGAACTACGCGAGGCCCGGCGCCATGATGATCGGCACCGACTCGCACACTCCAAACGCCGGCGGCCTCGGCATGATCGCCATCGGCGTCGGCGGCGCGGACGCGGTCGACGTCATGGTCGGCGAGCCGTTCGACCTGCGTTGGCCAGGGCTCATCGGCGTGCGGCTGACCGGCGCGCTCGATGGCTGGACGTCGCCCAAGGACGTCATCCTCAAGCTCTGCAGCATCCTCACCGTCAAGGGCGGCACGGGACACATCGTCGAGTTCTTCGGCCCGGGGGCGAGCGCGCTCAGCTGCACCGGCAAGGGCACGATCACGAACATGGGCGCCGAGCACGGCGCCACCACCAGCGTCTTCCCCTACGACGCACGCATGCGCGCCTACCTCGCGTCGACGAGCCGCACCGAGCTCGCCGATCTGTGCGACGCGCACGCGGCTCACCTCCGCGCCGATCCCGAGGTCGAGGCGAACCCCGAGGCGTATTTCGACCGCGTCATCGACATCGATCTCTCGACGCTCGAGCCGCACCTCGTCGGTCCGCACACGCCCGACCTAGCGCATCCGATCTCGGAGATGGCCGCCGACACGGCGCGCGAAGGGTACCCGGAGGCCGTCAGCTTCGGCCTCATCGGCAGCTGCACGAACTCTTCCTACGAGGACATGGAGCGGGCGGCCCACGTGGCGCGCCAGGCGCTCGACAAGGGCCTCAAGGTCAAGGCGCCGCTCATGGTCTCGCCCGGGTCGGACCAGATCTTCGCGACCATCGAGCGCGACGGACAGCTGGCAGCGCTCGAGGCCGCGGGCGCGACGGTGCTCGCGAACGCGTGCGGTCCGTGCATCGGCCAGTGGCAACGCGAGGGCCTCGCGCCGAACACCAAGAACAGCATCGTGACGTCGTTCAACCGCAACTTCCGCGGCCGCAACGACTCGAGCCCCGACACGCTCGCCTTCATCGGGAGCCCCGAGATGGTGATCGCGCTCGCGCTCGCCGGAAAGCTCGGCTTCGATCCGCGCCGGGACACGCTGACCGCCGCCGACGGCTCGACCTTCATGCTGGCGCCGCCGGTCGCGCCCGAAGTTCCGGCGAGAGGCTTCGCGCCGGCGTTCGACGGCTACATCGCACCGAGTGAGGCGGGGCGAAGCCTTGCCGTGCAGGTCGATCCAGCGAGCAACCGAATCCAGCTGCTCGAGCGCTTCCCGGCGTGGGACGGGCGTGACTTCAGCGACCTCGTCGTGCTGCTCAAAGCCAAAGGCAAGTGCACGACGGACCACATCTCTCCGGCGGGTGCGTGGCTGCGTTTTCGCGGCCACCTCGACAAGATCAGCGACAACATGTTCATCGGCGCGGTGAACGCGTTCGCCGAAAAGCCGGGCACGGGCGTCAACGTGCTCACCGGCGAGGCGGGGCAGACGCTGCCGCAGATCGCGCGGTCCTACAAGGCCAGCGGGCAGGGCTGGATCTCGGTCGGCGACGAGAACGACGGCGAGGGCTCGAGCCGCGAGCACGCCGCGATGAGCCCTCGCTTCCTCGGGGCGCGCGCCGTCCTCGTTCGCAGCTTCGCGCGCATTCACGAGACGAACCTGAAGAAGCAGGGCGTCCTGCCGCTCACGTTCGCGGACGCGGCGGACTACGACAAGATCCGCCAGGACGACCGCATCGCCATCTCGGGCCTCACCAAGCTCGCGCCGGGCACGGCCCTCACGGTCGCGCTGTCGCACGCGGACGGCACGACGGAGACCTTCGCCGCGAACCACACCATGAGCGCGTCGCAGATCGCGTGGTTCCAGGCCGGCTCGACGCTCAACGCGCTGGCCGCAAGGAAAGCGAGCTGAGGCGCGGCATGGACACGGGGGACCGCGAACCGCCGGTACGCGTTCGGCTGACCGGGCTGCAAGAGGCTCAGCTGCTCGAGCTCGTGCGCCTCGAGGTCGAGGCCGCGGAGGAGGCCATCGTGCTCGGCGTCGCCGCGGACACGCTCGTCATGCGCAGCGAAGCCGAGCTCCGTGGGCTCGTGCGCGATCACGACGTGTACGTGCTCGAGGCCGATCATCAGGTGGCGGGCTACCTCGCGTGGCAAGACCACGCGCCCGGCGTGGCGATGCTGAGCACGCTCGTCGTGGCGCCGCAGTTTCGTCGCTTCGGGCTCGCGACGCGGCTCTTGCGCGAAGCGGGCGAGATGGCCGCCGCCCACGGGATCCGCGTGGCGGTCGCCGCGTGCTACGCGCTAGCCGCCGAGACGATGACCTTCCTCGCGGCCCGTGGCTTCGCGCCGTTCGAGACCAAGCGACGACCGCCGGAGCCGCTCGCCGAGTGGCTCGAGGCGCACCCACGCGAGCTCTTCGGCGAAGGGCGGCGCCTCTGGTGGGCCCACACCGACGGTCTCGGCTCCATCCCAGGCTTGCCGCGTCCCGCGCCGCGGTAGCGAGCCCAGAAAAGTTAACATAATCTATCTTATGCGCGTTCTTGCGGCCGATAGCGGGCTTCGTTTTCGCCGTCGTTGAACCGCGCCGGCCACGACGCGTCTCGCTTTACCTCGGAGGCGTGATGCCAAGTCCCAGCAGCACGCCGTCGTTGCTCAGCGCATACGCATGCAGACCGTGCGCGCTCGGCCTCGCGGCGAACGAGGCCCCTTGGCCGACGCCGTCGATGACGCCGCCGTCGAGCGGATGCACGAGGAACAACCCGTAGCGCGACGTGCCCACGAGCAGCGCGCCGGCCCATGGCTCGACCGCCGTGACGCCACCTGCCTCGAGGTTGCGATGCCACAGCTCGCGACCGGTCGACGGCTCGAGTCCAGACAACCCGCCGAGCCCCGACGATGCGACGAGCACGCGCTTGTCTCCGCCGTCGCGCAGCGCGCCGCTCCAGAGGACGAGGTCGGTCGCGCCCTTGACGCCGTCGTTGTGCCAAGCTTCGGCGCCCGACGCCAGGTAGAGAGCGTAGGTGCCGGTCTCGTAGCTCGAGACGAAGACGAGCTCTTCGCCGTCGACCGACGCGATGACCGGGGTCGTGTCGACGTCGAGGTATCGAATCGCGTCGGCGGCCCCGGACTCGGCGGCCTGAGCGTTGAGGTCGACCGGCGCGGCCCACGCCTCGCTGCCGTCGTGCGTGCGGTACGCATTCACGACGCCGTCCGAGAACCCGGTCACGATGAGGCCGCCGTGCACCGCGGGCCCCGCATTTCCGCTGATTTCCATGCCCGCTGCGGGCTGTCGCTGGCGAAACCACTTGAGCTTGCCTGTCCCGGCCTCGATGCAAAGGAGCGTGTCGTTGGCGTCGACCACGAACAGCGCTTCGCCGACGAGCACGGGCGCGCAAAGGATCTTCGCGTTGGTGCCGACGCGCCACAAAAGCTTGCCGTCCGCGGCGCGCAGCTTGTACACGCCGCCGTCGTTCGACCCGAAATACACGCTGTCGTCGGCGGCCGAGTACAAGGGCTCGCTCTCGACCCCGCCGCCCGTCGAGAAGCGCCAACGCGACGTCAGTGTTGCGGCGTCGAGAGAGTGAAGGCCGCCGTCGCTCGTGCCGACGAACAGCCGCCGGTTCGGTGCGTCGATCGCCGCGACGGCGCGCTCGAAGTGCTCCCCGGAGCGATCGCCGGCGATGGCCAGCGCGCGACGCGCGACGACGCTCATCGCTCCGCTCGGGCGGTTCGCCCAGATCGGGCCGTCCGGATGCGCCGGGACGCCGACCTCGGCGCACCCCAAGCCGCCGAGCGCCAAGCCGCCGAGCGCCAAGCCGCCGAGCCCCAAGCCGCCGAGCGCCAAGCCGCCGAGCCCCAAGAGTCGCGTCACGGCGCGCCGTCCGGAGCCTGCATCGGCATGGCGCCTTCGAGGCCCTTCTGCTTGAGCAGCTCCTGGATCTGCTCAGGCGTGATCTTGCCGCCGAGCCCCGCGCCGCCCAATCCACCCAAGCCACCGCTACCCAAGCCACCGCTACCCAAGCCACCGCTACCCAGCATCGCCTTCGGCGGCACCGCCGTCGGATCGAGGCGCCGCAACGCATCGTCGACCGCCGCTTCGAGCCACCGATACGGGTTCAGCCCGCCGCCGGCAATGCGCGCCGCCTCGAGACGCTCGGTCTCTACATCCTTGCGCGCCTCGCCGAGGAGCTTCTTGGCGTCGTCCTTCTTTTTCTGCGCTTCGAGCACGCGCGCGCAGTGATATTTGCCGAGGATCTTGAAGCTCGGCGCCGCCACTGCGCTCAGCTTCTCGAACGTGGCGAGCGCTTGGTCGAGCTCCTTCTTCCCCTCGTGCGTGAAGCCGCGGCCCTCGAGCGCGCGGCCCTGAACGTCCGCGTCGGCCGCAGCGAGCTTCGAGGCGAGCACGGCATCGAAGGCATGCGCCGCCGCGTCCCACTCCCGGCGCTCGAGGGCGACTCCGGCCTCGCCGAGCTTGGCGAGGATCGCCGCGCCGCTCTGGTCGGCGTGGGCGGCGGCCTTTCGGTACGCCTCGAGAGCCGCCACCTCCCGCTCCGCGCGCGAAGGATAAGTGACGCGCGTGTCCTTCTTCTTCTCCTCGTCCGTGCGCTTGTCGTCGGCCGCAGCGAGGATCGGGGCCTCCTCGGCGAGCGCCCCTTGCGCCAGCACGTCCGACGTCGCCGCCGTCACCTCTTCGGTGCGCGACGCGTAAACTAGCGCGCCCACGCCGCCGATGACCGCGGCGGCGAGCCCCCAGCGGATCCACGGCCAGCTGCGCTTGAGCCACTTGGTCGCAGCGTCCCCGCCGCGCGCGAGCGCGTCATCGACGGCGAGCGACACGTCGCTCTGCTCGTCGGCTCCGGGCGCGCCCGTCGCTTGCGCACGCCGCGCTGCGAGCAGCTCCTCGCGCTTCTTCTTGTTTCGGTCCGTCGGCATGGCGGACGGTCCGGCCACCGAGCCCGTCTTGCGCTTGATGGACCGCTGCCGGCGTCGCTCAGCGCGGTTGAGCGGCATGCGCGGCTTCTCTCCCGCGGCCCCTTCTCCTTCCGCGCCCTCGCCCGCCTCATCCTCGACGCCGAGCGCCGAGGCGATGGCTCGCGAGCGGACGTCGCCTGCGGTTCGCGGCTCGCCCTCTCGCACGGGAGCTCGTCGCGCGGGCCTGGAAGCGACACGGCGAGCTAGTGCGGCCGACTCCACGGGCCCGTCCTCGTCGCTCGCGTCGGCGTCCTCGTCGCTCGCGTCGGCGTCCTCGTCGCTCGCGTCGGCGCCCTCGTCCTC
>SYFR01000252.1 GCA_005800325.1 Myxococcales bacterium
GTGCGCTTGGCCGCCATGATCCCCGCGATGCGGGCCGTCGCGAGCACGTCGCCCTTCGGCCCCGCGCGATCGACGACGAGCCTCGCCGTCTCCGGTCGCAGCCGCACGCGCGCCTCGGCGATGGCGCGTCGGTGCGTGATGGGCTTCTCCGCGACGTCCACCATGCGCGCCTCACCCGCCGGCGACAGGTGCGTCAACGTCGGCTGCACGCGCGGGAAGAGCTCGTCGTAGAGCGCCGCGAGCCGCGAAGCATCATCCTTCTTCACGAGGTGGGCCATCGCGAAGCGCGCGAGCAAGGGCAGCCCCCGCCACGTCGCGCCGTCGAGCGGCCGCGCCGCGCCCAAGAGTTGATCGAGCCTCGCGTCGATGGGCTCGAGCGCGCGAACGTCGCGCGGCGTCATGGGCTCGGCGACCGGCGTCGCCCCGGCGATCGCTCTCCGCACGCGCGGCACGTCGATGCGGTCCTGCTGGCCCGCGCGCACGACGACCTCGCGCCGTGTCAGCGGCAAGGAGCACCAGCCACGCAGCGAGAGCTTGCGACCCGCGACGTCGAGGGCCAAGCGCGCCGCGAGCGGCACGAGCTCGAGCTCGTGCGAAATCCGCTCGAACGCGAACACCCCCTTCACGCCATCGCGACGCGCGCGGACGGAGGCCATGCGCTATCCCCCCGACACCGGCGGGATGAGGGCGACCTCGTCCCCCGGATGCACGACGTCCTCGGCCACGGCGTACGCGCCGTTGATGGCGAGCCGAAGCGAGCGCGCGTGCGGGGCGAGCCCCGGATAGCGAGCGCAAATGAGGGCGAGGAGGGCGGTCGCCGAGCACGGAGCTTCGAGCGCTAGATCAAGTTCCGGCGCGCCGACTACGTCACGTGCCCCCGCGAACGCCAGCACCTTGATGGCCTTCTGCATGCGGCCGGAAGCTAGCATCGAATCGCGCGCGCGCGCGCGGTGGGCCGAAGAACTTCCGTGGCGATTTTCGGACGCAGCCCGCATCGACCCTTGTTAGGCTTGGTCCGCCATGTCGAAGAGCAGCGGCCTCGCGGTCGGCACCGTGCTGGCTACGCGCTATCAGATCCGGCGCGAGCTGGGCCGTGGCGGCATGGGCTTCGTGTACCTCTGCCGCGATCTCGTGCTCGATGAGCGCATCGCGCTGAAGGTGATGCCGCGCGGCGACGAGGCCGCGAACGAGACCGAGTCGCAGAGCCAGAAGAAGGCGCGCAACGACGACGCCTGGTTCTTCTACGAAGAGACGCGGGCGCTCTCCGGCCTCTCGCACCCGGCGATCGTGCGGGCGCGCGACTATGGCGTGCTGCCGGACGGCTCCCCTTACCTCGTGATGGACGTCGTGCCGGGGCGCTCGCTGCACGAGTGGATCTACCGCGCGCGCACCGAGGGAGCGATCCCGTGGGCCGTCGTCTGGTCGACGATCGATCAGGTCCTGAGCGCGCTCGGGCACGCGCACGCGCGCGGCGTCATTCACGGGGATCTCAAGCCGTCCAACATCCTGCTCGACCGCTCGTCGGGCGACGACCGCCCGCGCGCCTATGTGCTGGATCTCGGGCTCGCGTGGCTCACCCGCGATCTCGTCGATCACCGGCTCGACGGCTCGCGCGAGGTCGCGCCCACCGTGCGTTACGGCGCGGGCACGCCCGGATGGATGGCCCCCGAGCAGATCCGCATGGCCACCCCGCACGTCGGCCCCGCGACCGATCTCTATCCGCTCGGCTGCCTCATCTACACGCTGCTCAGCGGACGCGAGCCCTTCGAGGGCTCGAACGAGGAGCTGCTCGAGGCGCACAAGAACACGCCCATGCCCGAGCTCCCGCTAGCGAGCGGCGTCCCCGACGGCGTCACCGGCTTCGTGCGGCGCTGCATGGAGAAGTGGCCCTGGAACCGCTTCGATTTCGCCGCCGACGCGCGCCGGGAATGGAACCGCTTTCGACCGGCGAACGTCATCGCCTCGATCCCGCCGGTGTCCGAGCTCGGGCTCGACGTCGTGAGCACGCGACCGGTGCCGAGCGACCTCGGAGACACGCCCGACGCGATCGAGCTCGAGCCGAGCGAGCCGGCGGTCACGACACCGAACCTGCTCGGTCTGCGCCCAAGCCCGATGGTCGCGCGCCTCGAAGAGCGCCGGGAGCTCGTGTCGCTCGCGCGCGAGATCGCCGAGTCCGACGAGCCGCAGCATCGGTTCGTGCTCCTGTCGGGGCCCGCGGGCGTCGGCAAGAGCCGCATCGCGGAGTGGCTCTGCCAAGAGCTCCACGAGCTCGCGTTGATGCGCCCGCTGCGCAGCCGCTACCGCAAGATCGCAGCTCCGCTCGATGGCGTCGCCGGCGCGCTCGTGCAGCACTACCGCGTCGAGAAGGCGAAGCGCGCCACGATCGAGAAGGTGCTCATGAACCTATGGCGCGTCGCGGCGGACGACGACGATGGGCTCACCTGGGTCGCCGGCGCGGCGGCGTGGCTGTGCCGCATCAAGGACGAGTCGGACGTCCTCGGCCCCACGAAGAAACGCTTCGTGCTCGATCGGCCGGAGCTCAAATGGCTCGTCATCCGCAAGACGCTCGAGAAGACCGCCGACGGGCGGCCGCTGCTCTTGTGGCTCGACGATCTGCACCGCGCGCCGGCCGAGGCGTTTCAGCGCCTCGCGCGCATTCGCCGGGATTTGAAGCACGTTCCGCTGTTGATCGTCGGCACGATGCGCAACGAGGACGTCGCCAACGATCCGACGGCGCGCGCGCGGATCGAGCTCCTGCTCGAGGAGTATGTCGGCAGGCGCATGGAGATCGAGCCGCTCGACGAGCGGAGCGCCGAGCAGCTGTTGCGCGAGACGCTGCCGCTCACGCCGAAGGCCATGAGCGCCGCGGTGAAGAGCGCCAACGGCAACCCGCTCTTCGCCCTCCAGCTGCTCCACTCGTGGGCGATGAACCAGCATTTGGCCGTCGACAAAAACGGCCTCTACGAGGTCAGCGACGAGGCCCTCTCGCGCCCGGCGCAGACCACGGCCGAGCTGTGGGAAGAGCGGCTCGCGGCGCTTCCTTCGGATATGCGCACGGCGGCGCTCGCGGCCTCGGCGCTCGGCGGCGACATTCGCCGCGACGTGCTGCGCGTGCTGCTCGGCGAGCTTGGCCTCGACGCCGTGCGCGCGCTCGGGGCGCTGAAGCGCGCACAGCTCTTGCTGTTGTCCGGCACCGAGCAGCTTCGCTGGCCGCACGCGCTGCTCCAAGAGTACTTGCTGCAGCGCCTGCACGCCGAGCCCTACGCGGCGAGCGTGTTTCGGGCCGCGTCGAACGCCCTGTCGCACCACCCGGCCGCGAACAGCGGTCGCATCGTCCGCCATCGCGTGAACAACCTCGAGCGCGCGGGCGAGATCGAGCAGGCAGGCGACCTCTTGCACGGCTATGTCGCGGCGTCGTGGGCGCTCGTGCGCGATCCGATGGCCACGCTGCGCGATCTCGCGATGCTCGACGGCAAGCTCACGGGCAGCCGCCTCGCCCACCACCTGCGTTGGCGCGCCGAGGCGTGCCGTCACTCCGGTGCGCTCGAAGAGGCGCGACGCGAGGCCGAGATCGCGCGCCGCACCTTCAGCGATCTCGCCGACGAGCTGAGCGAGGCGCAGTGCCTGCGGCTCCTCGGGCACATCTCGAGCGATCTCGGCGCGTCCGCTCAAGGTCGCCGGCTCGTCACGCGGGCGCTGCAGCTCTTCCGCAAGCACAACCACCTCGCGGGCCAGGCGCAGGCCGAGGTGCTCATCGGAGAGATAGACTACCTCCTCGGCGAGCACGCCCGCGCGCTCGAGGTGCTGCACGACGCCGCCGAGAGATTCCACGCCATCGGCGACGCGCTCGGCCGCTCGCAGTGCCTGATCTTGCAGGGCTTCATTGGGCTGTCGGGCAGCTCCGCGGCGCACGCGCGCGATCAGCTCGCGGTGGCGCGCGCCGATCTCGAGGCCATCGGCTACCGCATCGGCATCGCCCAGTGCGATCTCGCGCTGTCTCACTACGACCATCGCGAGGGCGACTTCGCCCGCTGCCACGAGCGGGCGAGCATCACGCTCAAGTCGTTTCGGCTCATCGAGAACCCGCGCGGCGAGGCAGGCTGCGAGCGGCTGCTCGCGATGAACGCGCTCGATAGCGGCCACCCGAGCACGGCCGAGATCCACGCGGTCGCCGCGTCCCAGCTCTACGAGCGAATCAACGATCCGTGGGGCAAGGTGGAGTCGCTGCTCTTGCTCGCGCAGATCGCGCTCTACCGCAATGACACGAGCGCCGCGCGAGAGTCGCTCATTCGCTGCGAGGCGATCGCGCTCGCCGAGGCCGAGCCGAGACAGCACCGGCACCTCACGCTCGCCTGGCTCGCCGCGGCCGAGGGACGCTTCGCCGACGCCGCCCGCGAGCTCGACGCAGCCCGCCGCGTGTTCCGCGACACGAACCAGAGCGGCGATCACACGCCGCAGCTCTTGCGCCAGTTCGACCGCATGGGCTGGGCCGAGCCGGCCGCCGAGCGCGTCAAGCAGTGGCTCCGCGCCGTGACCCGGGCGTAACTTGCAGGTGCCGCCCTCCGTGCGAGTCGAGGACCGCGGAGCGCCAAGACCCAAGGCTCCTCGTTGCTCGGCGACGCGCGAGCGGTAGATCGAATCGACCGAACATGGTAACGCCGCGCCCATGAGCGACCGCACGCACGGCACCCATCGCGTTCGCGGCGGCTCCGCGAAGGCATTGACCGTGCGCAAGAGCGGGCGGGTCGCCATCGTGGGGCGCAGCAACGCCGGGAAATCCACGCTGCTCAACGCCGTCCTCGAGATGCCGCTCGCCATCGTCTCGCCGATGCCGCAGACCACGCGCGACCAGCTGCTCGGCGTCGTGCGGCACCAGGACGCCGAGATCGGCTTCCTCGACACGCCGGGCCTGCACCGCGCACGCACGCGCCTCGGGCGCGAAATGAACCGCTCGGCGAAGCTCGCCGCGCGCGACGCCGACGTCATCGTCTACCTCGTGGGGTTGGCGCGCCAGGCGAAGTTTCCATTAGCGCCCCACCCGGCCGATCTCGCCCTCATGGCGCAGCTCCCCGAGGGCGTGCCGCTCATCCTCGCCGTCAACAAGATCGATCTGGTGCGCGACAAATCGCAGCTCTTGCCGCTCCTCGCCGCGTTCGAGCAGGCTCGCCCCGGCATGACCATCATCCCGATCTCGGCGCGCGCGATCGACGGCGTGCACCCGCTGCTCGACGAAATCGCGAAGCTCTTGAAGAAGGGCGAGGCCTGCTACGGCGCAGACGACGTCACCGACAAGCCGATGCGCTACTTCGCGGCGGAGTACGTGCGCGAGGCGGTGCTCGCCGCGTGCCGCGAGGAGGTCCCGCACGCGCTCGCGGTCACGATCGACGAGTTCCTCGAGCCCGTGGGCAAGGCCGTCGTGCGGATCGTCGCGACGCTCCACGTCGAGCGCGAAGGCCAGAAGCGCATCCTCATCGGCAAGAAGGGCGAGCTGATGAAGCGCGTCGGCAGCGCGGCCCGCGCCCGGATCGAAGAGCTGCTCGGGCGGCAGGTGCACCTCGAGCTCTGGGTGCGCGTCAGCGAGCGTTGGCGCGAGAGCCCCGAGCTGCTCGCGGACTTCGGGCTCGTGGCGCTGCGCACCAGTGGAGACGCGCCGTGACGAAGCCCATCGTCGCCATCGTCGGACGCCCCAACGTCGGCAAGAGCACCATCTTCAACCGCCTCGTCGGCCAGCCGCTCGCGATCGTGCACAACGAGCCCGGCGTCACGCGCGACCGCCACTACGCCGACACGACCTGCTACGACACGAGCTACACCCTCGTCGACACCGGCGGCTTCGACCCCCACGGCAACGACGTGATGATGCACGGGATCGTGCGCCAGCTCGAGGCGGCCATCGCCGAGGCCGACGTGCTGCTCTGCGTGCTCGACGCCACGGCGCCGCCCACGTCCGTCGACAGCGAAGAGGTCGCGCTCTTGCGGCACACCAACAAGCCGATCGTCTACCTGGCCAACAAGTCCGACGGCTCGCGCGAAGAGCACCAGGGCCACGATCTCTATCGGCTCGGCATGAGTCACCTCGTGTTCGTGAGCGGCCTGCACGGGCGCGGCATGGATGAGGTCGAGCGCGCGCTCTACGCGGTGCTGCCCAAGGAGGCAGCGGAGCCCGAGCCCGAGGATCCGACGCGCCCGGTGCGGGTGGCCGTGATCGGCAAGCCCAACGCCGGAAAATCGAGCCTCATCAACCGCTTGCTCGGTGAAGAGCGCATGCTCGTCGACAGCCGCCCGGGGACGACGCGCGACTCGATCGACGCCATCGTCGAGCGGCACGGCAAGCGCTACCAGTTCGTCGACACCGCGGGCTTGCGGCGCAAGGCGAAGGTGACGAAGGGCGGCGACGACGTCGAGGCGGCGAGCGTGATGCGCGCCATCCGGGCGATCGACAAGGCGGACGTCGTGGTGCTCCTGTGCGACGCGGATGAGGGCGTCGCCGAGCAGGACGCGAAGATCCTCGGCCTCGCGGTCGATCGCGGGCGCGCCATCGTCGTGGGCCTGAACAAGATCGATCTCGTGACGGCCGAGGCGATGCGAGAAAAGCGGGTGAGCACGCGCGATGTCCTCGCCTTCGCGCAGTGGGCGCCGATCACCTCGCTCAGCTGCAAGACCGGCCGCGGCGTCGACCGGCTGCTCAAGACGATCGATGAGGTCTACGCGTCGTACAAGAAGCGCGTGACGACGGGGCACCTGAACCGCTTCTTCGAGAGGGTGCTCCTGACGCATCCGCCGCCGACACAAGGCGGTCGCTCGCCGCGCTTCTATTTCATCACGCAAGCGCGCATCGCCCCGCCGACGTTCGTGGTCAGCACGAACGCTCCCGAGCACATTCACTTCAGCTACCAGCGCTACGTCGCCAACGCGATCCGCAAGGAGTTCGCGTTCGAGGGCGTGCCGCTGCGCGTTCACTATCGCGGCAAGGGCAAGAAGGACGACGCCTCGAGTCGCTGACGCTGGCGCCTCGAGTCGCTGACGCTGGCGCCTCGAGTCGCTGACGCTGGCGCCTCGAGTCGCTGACGCTGGCGCCTCGAGTCGCTGACGCTGGCGCTGGCGCTGACACTGACGCTGACGCTGGCGCTGGCGGCTCAGCGCGCGGGCGCGTCACCGCAGGGCGCGAGCACGTCCGCGACGAGGATGAGCCGATCGATGTCGTGGATGTCGCGCGGAAACGCGGGGACGTGCACCACGCTCGGCGCCTCGTTGCCCTCGGTCGCCCAGCGGATCGACGCGAGGTTGTCTCGATCCCGCTCGCCCAGTCTGCGTTCTTCGGCGGCGGCCTCGAGCGCGCGCGCGACGAAGTCCGGCTGGCTCGGCAAGCCGCGCGCGGCCAGCTCTCGTGCGATCTCCTCGGGGAGCGCACGCTCATCCGGGACGCCGCGCATGCGGTTCACGACGAACGCGCTCGGGGCCATCTCCTCTTGCACGAGTCGCTCCGCGAAGAACGACACCTCGCGCAGCGACATCGGCTCGGGCGAGGTCACGAGCACATAGCCAACGTCGGGGCCGCGCAGCGCCGTCGACACTTGCCGTGCCCGCGCGCGCCAGCCGCCGAACAGCTCGTTCACCTCCGTGACGAAGGCGGCCACCTGCTCGAGCAGCCCGCCGCCGATGATGTGCCCGATCCCGCGGAGCACCGTCGCCGCCGTGCGCTGGAGCAGGTTCAGCGAGAAGGTGCCCGACCGGCGAAACGTCTCGAGGAACCACGTCACGGCCGCGCTATCCATCGCGGCGACCAGGCGCTCGGGCGCGTCGAGAAAATCGAGCGCGTGCGAGGTCGGCGGCGTATCGAGCAGGATGAGGTCGTAGGCCGGATCGTCTTTGATGGCGTAGAGCTTCTCCATCGCCATGTACTCCTGCGTGCCCGCGAGCTTCGTCGAGATGTAGCGATAGAGCACGTTGTCGAGGATCCGCTGCCGCTTCTCTTCGCTCTTGGCGAGCGCGGCGACGAGCGAGTCGAACGTGCTCTTCACGTCGAGCATCGTGACCGTGAGCGTGCCGGGCACGTCGAGCCCCGCTTCGGCGAACACGCGCGGCTCGATGCGCTGCGCTTCGGTGGCGACGCTCGCGAGCCCGAAGCTCTGCGCCAGGCGCTTGGCCGGATCGATCGTGAGACACAAGACGCGCTTGCCTCGGCGCGCCGCCGCGAGCCCGAGGGCCGCGCAGGTCGTGGTCTTGCCAACGCCGCCGCAACCGACGCACAAGAGCACGCGCTTCTCGTCGAGCAGATGGCCGAGGTCGGCGCGCACGGCGCCTCATAGCACCGCACCCGTCGCCCGCGTATGCTGTTCCGGCACATGAGCGGCTACATCGATTTGCACTGCCATTTCGTGGCGGGCATCGACGACGGAGCCCCCACGATCCAGGAGGGGCTCGAGATGCTGCGCGGGCTCGCCTCGCTCGGGTTCACGCGCGTCGTCGCGACGCCGCACATGCGCGCGATGATGTTCGAGAACTCGCGCAGCGACATCGAGGCGGCCTTCGAGGCCACGCTGCGCGACGTGCAGAAGCACGCGGGGCTGCCCGACGTGAGCCTCTCGTGCGAGCACCACCTCGACGACACCTCGTTCACGGCGCTCCTCGAGGGGCGCGGCCTGCCCTACCCGCCCGCACGGAGGGCGGCGCTCATCGAGTTCCCGAACGAGCACTTCCCCACGAACTGCGGCGCGCGCTTGTTCGACCTGCGGCTCAAGAAAATCCGCCCGGTGCTCGCCCACCCCGAGCGCTATCGCCCGGTGTGGAAGGACATCGAGGTGCTCGACCCGCTGCTCGACGGCGGCACTGTCCTCTTGCTCGACGTGGCCGCGCTCGACGGCAAGTACGGCGGCGGCCCCCGCGCGGCCGCGACCGCGCTGCTCGAGGCCGGCTATTACTACGCGGCGTGCAGCGACGCCCACCGCGCGAAGGACGTGCGCGACGTCGCGCGAGGCATCAAGCGGCTCATCGAGCTGGCCGGCAAAGAAGAGGCCGAGTTTCTCCTGAGCGAGGGGCCGCGCAACATCCTCGAGGGCACGGTCGCGGACTGAGCACAACGCTACGGCGGCGCGACGAGGCTCACTGCGAGCAATTCGTGCAGCTCACGTCGCAGGAAGCCCGTCATAGATCTCATCGAAGGGCACTTCGAGATCGAGCACGCGAATGGCCCCCGCGGTGTGCTCGGACAGGGTCCAGGTGCCATCGATGTTGCGCCGTTGGAGTTCCGCGAGCTGGTTGCGCGAATCGACGAGCAGCACCACCTCCACGCTCGCTCGCCGGCGATAATGCGCTGTCTTCGCGCCGCGATCGTATTCCTCGGTGCTCTCGCTCAGGACCTCGACGATGACCCGTGGGTTGAGGAGCGTCTCGGGATGCGTCGATGCAAATTGCGGCGGACCACAGACGATCGTGAGATCGGGGTAGCCATAGAGGCCAGTCTCGTCGAGCCGCACCCGCATGTCGGACCCCCACACGCGACACTCCGAGCCCCGCAGCCGATTGGCAAGCGCGACCATGAGATTCACCTGTACGGCGGCGTGAGCGGGCGTGACGCCAGACATCGCCAGCACCTCGCCATTCACGAGCTCGCATTTGCACTCGTGCGCGAGATCGTAAGCGAGGTACTCGGCTTCGGTCATGCGACCCACGGTGGCGGGGCGACCCATCGGCTCAACATCGCACGGAAGCTCTCACGGGGCCAACGCGGACTGGCTCGGCTTCGCTGCGCGCCGTCCCTCTGCGGTGGCTCGACGGCGGCACCGTCTCGAAGACTGTCGCGGACTGTGCGCCGCGCGACCGCGGCGCGACGAGGCTCACTGCGAGCTCAAGGGGCAGGTGCCGTCGACCGGCGTCTGGCAGCTCAGTCCCGGTCCGCCCGGGACGGTGCAGCAGAGCTTCCCGGCGTCGCAGCACGTTGCCGAGCTGCCGGCACTTTCCCTTGCAGCACGTGGTCCAAGCCTTACACAGCGGGTCACAGCCATCGCCGCCCGAGCTCGTCGAGGTCGCCATGGACGACGAGCTGCTCGAGGAGCCGCTGTTCGTGCCCGTGCTCGCGCCGCCCGCGCCGGTCACGCCCGAGGTGCCCGTCGTACCCGAGGTGCCCGTCGTGCCCGAAGCGGAGTCGCTCGAGCTCGACGTCGGTCCCTCTGCGGTGCTCCCGCCGGCCGCGGCCCCGCCGCCCGCACCCTCGCTGGTGCTCACGAACTCTTCGCACGCCGCGGTGCCGATCAGCCAGACGAATGCCAAAGCTCGCGCGTGCGTGCGGCGATCGTGCAGGGGACCAGCGAGCCGCGGCAAGGATCCTCGAAGGCAAGGACGCGGACTGAGCGCCGCGCTACTGCGCCTCTGCGAGGCTCATGCCCGGCACCGTGACGCGGCCGAAGAGCGTGCTGCCGACGAGCGCGCCCGCGGCGAGATAGGTGCCGGTGTCCGAGGCCGGCAGGATGTCGTAGGTGTGCGAGTGCGGATACGCGACGACGCGCACGCGCTCCACCCGCGCGCCGAAGAGCTCGTCACCGGCGCGCGCATCCTCGACCATGCGGCCGTCGGCGAGCGGATGGGCGCCACTGATGGCGAGGGTGCGACCGCTCTCGAGAAGCACCTCGACGACCGAGTGATCCTTCACTTCGCGCCGGACTACCTGGCGAATGGGCACCACGGCGAGGCGGCCGCGATGCACGCTGTAGACGAGCTCGCCCTCGCGCAGCTCGGCGATCGGGCGCTCGCCCGCGGGCGTCGCGATGGGGGTATCCGGCGCAGCGCAGCGGCAGCCGGCGCAGCCCACGGGGCAGGTGCCCTCGACCGGCGCCTGGCAGCTCGGCCCGAACTCGATCGGCCCCGGGACATTGCAGCAGAGCTCGGCCTGCGCGCAGCACGCGACTCCGCAACAGTGCTGCTGGCTCGAGCACGGAGTCACTCCTTCGCACGGCGCGGGGCCGCATTGGCCACCACCGCAAAATGGCGCCGCGTCGGTCTTGCAGGCATTGCCGCACGCGCCGCAGTTCAACGGATCATTCTCGAGCCGGCGGCACTTGCCATCACAGCACACCGTCGCATCGGCGCACTCCGGGACGCACGCCGCGCCCGAGCCCGTCGAGGCCGCCGTGGACGACCCAGTGCCCGCGGAGCCGCTGCTCGTCGTCGTCATCGCGCCGCCCGCGCCCGTCGTGCCCGTCGTACCCGAAGCGGAGGCGTCCGAGCCCGACGTCGTTCCCTGTGCCGCGCTCCCGCCGGCCGCGGCCCCGCCGCCCGCACCCTCGCCGGTGCTCACGAAGCCGGTGCACGCGGCGGTACCGATCAGCCACACAAATGGAAACGCTCGCTCCCTCATGCTGCGATCCTTCGCGCCCCATCGAGCCGGGTCAAGCGGGGTGAGCGGTCACGCGTTGTCCGCCGGTCGAAGCCCGCCGCGCGCATCGCGAAGCCGCCGATGATGAGGTACTCGGCGCCCAGCTCGTTCAGGTTGCGGCAGGGTGCGAGACGGCGGCGGCGCGCAACCGAGCGCGCGCGTGCTGTGACATGAGAGGTCAGAGCATGGCCGACTTGGCGTAGCTCTTCGGTGTGGCGGCTTGACGCTCGGACCGTCAGCGCCAAAATGCTCGGATGCGCCGCCTGGGCTTCATCACCGATGTCCACGCCGACGTGCACGCGCTTCAAGACGCCTTGCGCGAGCTGGACCGGCTCGGCTGCGACCCCATCGTGTGCGGTGGCGACGTCGTCGACTACGGCCTCTTTCCCGAGGAGACGCTCGCGCTCTTGCGGCGGCGGAAGATCCCGTGCGTGCGCGGCAACCACGACCGCTGGATGGCGGCCCGCTGGCGCGCCGACGAGCCGGACGACCTCGACGACGACAACGACGCGGACGCCGAGGACGCCGAGGACGCCGCGGACGCCGAGGACGCCGAGGACGCGAGCGGGTCGGACCTGTCGCCGGAGTCGCTTCGGTATCTCGCCGAGCGGCCGTTGGCCTGGGACGCGATCCTCGAGGACGTCGACGTCGCGGTCAGGCACGGCTCGCCCCGCGGGGAAATGTACGGCATCGTCGAGGCGATCTCGCTCCCCGACGCGCGACGCCACCTCGAGAAGGCCGAGGCAGAAGTGCCGCTCGTCGGGCACAGCCACCGTGCCTTCGTGCTCGAGCTGCCCGCGGGCGCGCTCATTGCCAATCCTGGCGCGCTGCTGCGCGATCCCGCCGAGGACTTCCGGCAGCGGGCGATGCTCTACGACCCCGGCACTGGCAAGTTCGTCGCCGAGGACGCGCTGCCGACGCCCGGGACGTTTGGCGTGCTCGAGCTACCGTCCAAGCGCTTCACTGTTCATCGCGCCAAGGATGGCGTCGAAGTGGATGTGCCGCGTGTCACGCTCGGGATCATGAGCAGTCGGCGCCCGTGACTCACTCGCCGTCGCGCCAGCTGACTCGTAGGCACGAGTCGCGAGGCGGTCCATCGCCACGAGGAAGCGCCTGCCCAGGACCCGGCGGAGCGTCCCGACGAGTGGAAGTACCAACTCCTCGTCCGCATGCTCCTCGATCATGCGCAACATGCGGGCCGTGAGGTCCGCCTCGGGCAGCGTGCGGCTCAAGCGGCTGGGGCGCGCGGCAAGAAGGGCCAGGCTGGCGGGTCGTGTCGCCCCGTCGGGATCGCCGCGACTCGAGTCGCATCGCCAGCGTGGACATCCGTCGCCGCCCTTGGCATCGCCCACCGTCTCCTGAGACGATGGCGGGGTGACGGACCCAGAAGCAAAGCAGCAAGAAGAGGCTCCGCGACGGGCGAAGATCCTTCGCACTTCCCTGCCCATCGCGGGCGAAGCACCAGAGCTCGTACCCGCGCGGATGGTGAACGAGATCCTGTACTGCGAGCGTCTCTTCTACCTCGAGTGGGCCCAGGGGGAGTTCGCGGACAACGAGTTCACGGTCGAAGGCCGCGCGGTCCACGAGCGCGTCGACAAGCCGGGACGCACGGCGAAGCGCGCCTCTCGCGACGAGCCCGGCGACGATGGCGAGCGTCCCTATCAGGCGCGCTCGGTCTGGCTGTCGTCGGAGAAGCTCGGACTCACGGCGAAGATCGATCTCCTCGAGGAGGGTGAAGACGGCCGCGTGACGCCCATCGAGTACAAGCGGGGCCGAGCCCCCGACGTGCCCGAGGGCGGGTATCTATCAGAGCGCGCCCAGCTCTGCGCGCAGGTGCTGCTCCTGCGTGACCACGGGTATGTCTGCGACGAGGGTGCGCTATACTTCGCCGGCAGCCGCAAGCGGGTCGTGATCGCCATCACGGACGACCTCATCGCGGCGACGCTGAACGCCGCGCGGCGAGCCCGTGAGATCGGGGCGAGGGGCCGCATGCCTCCGCCGCTCGTCGATGACCCCAAATGCAACGGCTGCTCGCTGGTCGGCATTTGTCTCCCCGACGAGGTGCATCTGCTCGAGGTCCTCGGCGAAGCACGGCCTGCGAACGACCGCACGGACGACTCGTCCGACTCGGACGAAACTACCGAACCGAAGATCCGAAAGCTGGCGGTCGCGCGCGACGAGCGCCAGCCGCTCTACGTCTCCGAGCAGGGCGCGTCCATTCGCCTCGATGGCCACTGCCTGATCGTCAGGCCGCGTGAAGGGGAGCCCGTAGACGTGCGACTGCCGGCCACCTCGCAGGTGTGCATCTTCGGCAACGTTCAGGTGAGCACGCAAGCGGTGCGAGCGCTCCTCGAGCGCGGAATTCCGCTCGTCTACTTCACCTATGGCGGCTGGTTCCTGGGCCGAGCGACGGGCCATGACTCGAAGAACATCGAGCTCAGGATTGCCCAGCACGCGGCCGCCGCCGACTCCGAGGTGTGCCTCGAGCTGGCGCGCGGCTTCGTGACCTCCAAGATCCTGAACGCCCGAACGATGCTGCGGCGCAACTCCACGTCGCCCGACGCGACTGCGCTGTTCGAGCTGAAGCAGTTCGCTCGCAAGGTCGACGATGTCGAGCAGCTCCAGTCACTGCTGGGCCTCGAGGGCACGGCGGCGCGCGCGTACTTCGGCGCGTTCCGCGACATGCTGTCTGGCAAGGCCCTCGCGACGGGCGCGTTCGACCTCGACGGACGCAACCGGCGGCCCCCGAGAGATCCGGTCAACGCCCTCCTCTCGTTCGCCTACTCGCTGCTCGCGAAGGACTTCACGCTCGCCCTTGCTACCGCTGGCCTCGACCCGATGCTGGGTTTCTTCCACCAACCGCGGTTCGGTAGACCCGCTCTTGCGCTCGACCTCATGGAGGAGTTTCGTCCCCTCGTCGCCGACAGCGTGGTCGTCAACGCGATCAACACCGGCGTGGTCGATGACACCGACTTCGAGCGGCTCAATGGCTCATGTGCACTTCGGGCACACGCTCGCCGCCGCTTCCTTCATGCGTACGAGCGCCGCATGAGCCAGGAAGTCACTCATCCTATCTTCGGCTACCGCGTCTCCTATCGGCGCGTGCTCGAGCTTCAGGCACGACTGCTGGGCCGCTTGCTCCTCGGCGAGCTCGACCAATACCCCGCCTTCCGAACCCGCTAAGCCATGCATGCCTATATCGTCACTTACGACATCGCTGACCCGAAGCGCCTGCGGAAAGTCTACGACCTGATGCGCGGCTACGGCAGCTGGCTCCAGCTGAGCGTCTTCCGTTGCGAGCTCACCCCCCGCGCGCGCTCCGAGTTTCGCCGCGAGCTCGGGCGGCTCATCCACCACACCGAGGATCAAGTCCTCTTCATCGACATCGGCCCCGCGGAAGGCCGCGCCGGCACCGCCATCGAGTCCCTCGGCCGCGCCTTCGTCCCCGCCGATAACGGGCCCGTCGTCATTTGACGCCCCCCTGTGTGCCAACGTCGGGTGAGACAGCTCCCTCTGGATATCTCTGTACCGAAGGGCGGAGAATGGATCCCCGAACGTGCCCAAGCCATCCGCAGTTTCTGGTCCTGAAAAGTCGAACGGAGCGGGCCCCCGCGA
>SYFR01000253.1 GCA_005800325.1 Myxococcales bacterium
GGAGGCGTCGGGCTCGCGGGCGGCGTCGGGCTCGCGGGCGATCCAGGAGTCGCGGGTGGCGTGGGGCTCGCCGGTGACCCTGGAAGCGCCGGTGACCCTGGAAGCGCCGGCACGGCCGAAGCGGGCGCGGTCGGCGCCGCCGGATCGCCCGCGACCGCGCTGGCGCTCGCTGCGGCATCCCCGATGGCGCCTTCGGTGGTGGCAGAGGCTTCCGGCGCGGCGGTCTCCGCGGGAGCCTCGGCCGGCTCCTCGGCCGCCGCCTCGGTCTCGGACTCGTCCTTCTTCTTGCAGGCGGTGCTTCCTACCGCCAGCGCTAGGCCAACGGCCAGCCATGTCGATCGCATCATGGGATCCCTCCGGGGCCCGCGCGGAGCGGGACGGCGGCAATCGGGCCACGGGCCACGCGGCTCGTCAACTGCAAAGCCGACGCCTGAGGGGCCACCGTCCGGGGCCGCCTTGCAGGGGCGACGGCTCGCTCGATCGGAGCAGCCGGGCTCACTCGGGATAAGCCGGCGAGATCGTCGCGTGCCCATCGGCGAGCCCGCTGCGGAAGAACTCGACGTACTGCGCCACGCCCTCGGGTGAGAAGTAGAGCGAGCCGTGCTCGGCCACCTTGTCGCCCTCCATCCGGTCGAACTGCGAGACAGCTCCGGTCGCGCCCCCGGCGAGGTTTTTCGTGAGCGGCGCCGTGGACGCGGCCATGCCCGAGATCGGCCGGATCGGATCCCTGTTCCCGAGCCGCGCCGCGCGCGCGAGCGCCTCGCTCGTGGAGTTGGGGACGATGGCGTCGTCGACGACCTCCTGGATGAGCACGTCGCGCGCCGTCCAGCTCGCGACGCCCGGCAGCGCCTCCACGGTCCCGTAGCGCGCGTAGTTGAGCGGATCGCCCGGATCCATGATCCCCTGCGCCACGGCGAAGAAGCGCGCGACGGCCCCCTCGGCGAGGCCCGGCGGTCGCAGCGAGTTGACGAGCACCGAGAACGTCTGCGAGTCGCGCATCAACGTCGTGAGGCCTGCGCCGCCGACGTTCCACACCGCGTGGCGGATCTCTGGAGCCAGCGCGAACACGCTCGCGCCCTGCACCGAGCCGAACGAGTGCCCGAGGTAGAGGATGCGCGACGTGTCGAGGTCGGGGACGCCGTCCGGGGCGCCGATGGGCAAGAGATCGAGGTCCTTCTGCGCCTCGATGAAGCGCACGAGCTCGAGCTGATCGCTCGCCATCTGGCGGAAGTTGTCGCGCGCGCGCCCGAGCACGAACGACTGCGAGCCGGCGTCGACGCCGAAGAAGCTCAACACCGCCGTGAGCTTGTTGTCGGGGTTCGGGGAGCGCGAGCCGTGATGCGGTGAGTCGATCGCGAAGACCGCCGCGCCGAGCGAGGCGAGCCGCTCGGCCGCGCCCCACGAGCCGTCTTTGTCGCCACCGAGCCCGTGCGCGAAGATGACGACCGGACGCGGCTTTGCGGACGCGGCGTCGCTCAGCGCCAGGAACACCTCGAGCGCGACGTCGCTCTGTTTGGTCGGAAGGCCCGCGTCGTCGAGGCTCCAGCGCTCATCCGACGCGCGGTACTCGGGCGCTCGGTACGTGGCGCGAAACCGGACGCGGCCGTCCTCGGCGAGCGGCGTCTCGACCTCCCACGGCTCGGCGAGCGCCGGCACGTCGGACGCGCGCGCACGCTGAGCCGCGCCGGCCAAGGTCTCGTGCACGCTCATGGTCGTGAACGAGGAGGCGAGCCGCACGCGATCGCGTCCGATCCCGAGCGCGACGTCGAGCACGTCGAGCCCGCTCGCGACTTCCTCCGCGTAGGCGCCGGCCGCCGCGCCCTCGAGCAGCTCCTCGGACGCCGGCGAGCGGTGCGCCTCACCGCCGTCCTTCGCTCGCAGCGCGTCGGTGACGACGAAGAGGTAGCGCGTCCGCGGCAAGAGCGGCTCAGCCGGCTGCGCGATGAGCGTGAACTCGTCCTCGATGTAGTAGTCGTCTTTCGGCTGTTCCCAGTACCTGAGGACGAGGCCTCGAGCCTTGCCGCGCTCGGGGGAGCTCTCGTCCACGTCGAGCAGCACGAGCGGCGAGTCGCCCGAGGTGAAGGTGCTCGCGTCGGCGACGGGTACGTAGGCGCCGTCCGCGCCTGGCGGCGGCGCGAGACCCGCGATGTCGAGCGGGCCGGAGAAGGTCGCGACGACCCCGCCCGTGACCGAGAAGCCGTCGAGCACGTTGAGCTCGGCGAGCGTCTCCGGCAACCCGAGGACGAGGTCCTTCGTGTTGTGACTGCCGAGGTCGAGCCGCAGCCCCGTCTTGGTCGTCGCGTCGGCCGCCGTGTAGCGGTTCGAAGGGAACGGCGTGAGCGCCGTCGCTTCGGGCGCGCCGTAGATCGCTTCGACCCCGGGCGGGCCGGGCTCGTCGCTGCAGCCGCATGGCAACGCCGCCACGAGCAACAGCGCGCACTGCACCAACCACTCGCGTCTCATTCTTCGCATCGCACGCCTCCCGCTCCGTCCCCGCGCGTATCAAATACGGCAGCGGACATCAAACACGGCCGCGCTCCGTCCATCACGACCGCGCGTATCCGACACAGCCCTGCGCTCAGCGCAAATCGTAGGTGAAGCCGAGCCCGAGCACGTCTCCGGTCGCGGCGTAGCTGCCGCCGTTGACGTAGTGCGCGTCCTCTACGTTGCCCTTCACGGGCGCCAAGATCGGCAGCCTCGCGTCGCGCGCGTCGACCTCGACCGGCACCGCGAAGATGTGCGCATACACGGCGTCGAAGCGTGCCTTACCGACATGCAGGCCGAGCCCCGCGCTCGCGGTGAGCTTGGGCATGTCGACGGTGAGCACACTCAGGTACTCGGGCGGCACGGCGCTCGACTCGAAGCTCGCACCGGCGCGCACGTCGAGCGTGTACTCCCCGAGCGCGAGGCCGTACTCCCCGCCGGCGCGGACGCTGAAGGCGTTGTCGAAATTCCGCGCGATCGCCTGATCCGGAAAGCGATACGGATCTGGAAATCCCGCGAGATTTCGGAGCGCGACGTCGTCGTAGTGCACGCTCAGGGCGTCGTGCATCGCCCAGCCCTCGACCGTGGCGTCGAGCTCGAGCGCGAGCTCCGGGACCGGAGAATACTCGACGCCGACGCGCGCGCTCCACGGCAGCTCGAAGCTCACCGTGGCGCTCGAGCCCTCTTGGTAAGCGGCCTCGAACGCCGGCGTCGTCGGCAGGCGCGCCGAGAGCTCGGCAGGCGCACGCACGAAGAACGGCAGCTGAAACGCGGCGCCCACGCGCAGGCGCTCGCTCGCGTGCCACGTGACCCCGAGGTTGCCGCTCGGCGCGATGATGGGCCCGGCCGACAGCTCGGTCAGCACGTCCCACTCGGGCTGCTCGGGCGCGCAGAAGAACTTCTCCGGGACGCAGCCGCTCGCCATCGTCGTGGTCACGAACTTTCCGGCGAGCACCTCGAGCCCGAAGCCGACCCGCCAGGCGTCGTGCGGCTTCCAGCCGACCCACGCGCCGACGACAGCCATCGCCGAGCCCTCGAGCGTGATGAGCGAGTAGCGTTGCGGCGCGGGTGCCCCGCCCACCGCCTCCGGATAGTGGGCGATCGCCGAATACGGAGCCATCAAGCCAATCGCCAGCACGAGGTCATCGCGCAAGGAGAAGCTCCCGGCGAAGGTCGGGATCGGAATGACGGGGGTCGCGCCGTTCACCGGATCGAACGTCTGCCGGTAGCGACCGACGACCGCGCCCGTGTTGGGATCGCGCTGTTCGAGCAGCGCTTGCCGCGCGTACGAAGTCTCGAAGTGCAGCCAGCTCGCGTCGAACAAGAGCTGCGGGCCCGCGTCGTAGACGCCCGCGGGGTTGTACCAGATCGCGCCGAGATCGTCGGCGCCCGCAGTAAACGCGCCGCCGCGCGCGAGCGGACGGACGCCGCGCTCGGAGAAATAGAGACCCGCGGCGTGGGCCGTACCCACCCCGAAGCCCAGCCCAGCGTCCAGCCCAGCGGCCAGCCCAGCGGCCAGCCCAGCGGCCAGCCCAGCGGCCAGCCCAGCGTCCAGCCCAGCGTCCAGCCCAGCGGCCAGCCCAGCGTCCAGCCCAGCGGCCAGCCCAGCGTCCACCCTGGTGCCCAGCCCGAGGCCCAGCCCCGCGAGCGTGCAGGCGCAGCGGATGATGCGCCCTCGAGAGAGGCCGCCACGAGCGCGCGCGCGGCGAGTGGACCGGGGATCTGCGAGCACCACGGCGCTCAATGTTGGCGGTTCCGCACGATCGTGTAGAGCTGATCGAACCCGCGCGTGTCGCTCGCGAAGAACTCGCGCAAGGTCTTCATCACGAACCGGTAGTCCTGCTCGTCGAGCGGGGTCGTGAGGGCGGCGTCCACGCGATTCAGCTCGGCCACGGCATCGAGGATGATCTCGAGCGGCGTCTGTCCGGCGCCGCCGTCGATGGGCGTCACGAGCGCCGGCAGGACGTGGTTGAGCACGTGGTAGCGATCGTACGCTTCGCCGCTCATCGCCGTGAGCAGCTGCACGGCGCGATCGGCGCAGCCCGGTCCGCCGTCGTCGCCCCCGGGGCTCGCGGCCACGGCGACGGCGTTGAGCACGGGCGCGAGCTCGAGGTCGGCGCGCAGCACCTGCAGCACGTCGCCGATCGACGCGAGCATGCCGCGGAGGGCGTCTCCCTGACTCACCTCGAGCAGCGCGTAGCTCAAGAAGCGCTCGAGCTGGCGGCGCGCCTCTTCGTCCTGGCTCAGCGGATCGACCACGTCGGCGATGGCCGCGAACGTCGGCCGGGAGAGCGCGTCGGAGACCTTCTTGCCGAGCTCGGTTCGCGCCCACGCGCACTCGCCGGTGCTCTCCCGCGTCGGGCAGTTGGCGTTCACTTGCTCGCGCAGGATCCGCAAGGCAGCGAGCAGGGCGCCCGGAACGCTGCGGTTCTTGAAGCGTGCCGCCCCGCCCGCTCCCTCGACCGCGAGGACGCGGTCGACGAGCTGCGAGCGCGCGCGACGCCACTTCGATTTGCGCGCGGCCGCGTCGGGTAGCTCGCTCGTCGCGAAGCGCTCGTCCATCGCGTGCAGGGCGTCGGCGAAGAGCGTGAACAGCGTGGCCTGCGCCTGATGCGTGCCGTCCACCCAGGTTGCGCCCTTCTTCCCCGCAAAATCGGTGACGCCCTGGCTCGCCGCGTACTCTTGGCTGAACATCACCTTCACCAAGAGCTCGACGATCGCGCTCCCCTTGACCTTGGTGCCAGGCTTCGGTCCGCGCGCGATCGTGATCTCGACCGAGGCCGCGACCTTGGCGAACTCGTGCAACGCCGGGATGATGTCCGTGAGAAACGCGTCGCCGAGGATCGCCTCATGGCGGTTCGCGCCCGCGCCCGAGCAGTAGCGCGGGTCGCTCTTCGACGCGTTGTGGTCGCACGACTCGTCGTGGTCCATCGCGGGCCAGTGGCGCCACAGCGTGCGCACGAGATCGAGGAAGAAGTTCTCGCCCGTGTCATCGGCGAGGTCGCACGCGGTGACGCTCGCGTTGCAGCTCACCTCGGCGAACGCCTTCATCTGCGGCCTGAGGTAGGTCTGAAAGCCGAGCCGCTCCCAGCCGAAAATCACGGCGGCGTCCCGCACGCGCAGGAGCTCGTCCGGGTTGGTGCACGCGCCGACGCCCAGCGCGTCGACCGGGCAGATGACGGGCGAGACCGGCTCGATCGACATGCTGATGAACTTGTTGGTCGTCGAGCCCGCGTTCTTCGCGTCGTAGTCGAAGAGCTTGCCGTACTTGGTGCTGTCGGCGCCGAAGAAGAGGAGCCGGTTCAGCGCGGGCCCCGACGGGTGCAGCGTGAGACCCGTGAGCCCGCTCGAGGCCTCGAGCAGCCCGTCCGGCGACACGAAGCTGCCGGCGAAATCGAGGATGGCGTTGAGATCGCCCGCCTTGACCTGCAAGAGCGCGCGCTTCGGGTGGGTCGTGGGCAAGAGCGCGTCGAGGTAGAAGGCGCCCATGTTCTCGAAGGTGAAGAGCTCGCACTCGTCGTAGCTGCCGATGAGCGGCCAGTCGATGCCGAGGCTCGTGTGGAGCTTGGCCCCGTTCTTGTTGCACGCGCGCACCCGCGTGGCGTCGTGGATGAGCTGCGCGGACGCCTCGAACATCGAGCGGTTGACCCCGCGCTGCGGCTGACTGCGATCGACCGGGTTGTGCGGATTGCTGATCGAGCCGCCGCCGTCGGTGACGTTGAGCGCCGGCCCGTTGAGGTCGTTCGGGTTGTAGTTGAAGCGATCGCGCATGCGCATGAACGCGCTCAGCGTCTCGCCGAGGTGCTCCGCGCCGGGCTCCGGGATCTTCACGTCCTGTGGGTGCGGCGTGACGATGGTCGGGTCGGCGAGCGCCTCGACGAGCGTCTTGATGAGCCCGGGGTGCGTCGTCATGTCGCTCGCGACGGCGGCGACTTCGTCCCAGATCGGCACCTCGTAGGCGAGCTCGGCCTTCGGCTCCTTGCCTTGCGCCGCGAGCGCGTCGTGCTGATCGGCGATCTCCTTGATCGCGAGCGCCGCTCCCATGAGCCGCGCCACCACCGGCTCGTGATCGCGCACGAGCGTCTCGAGCGCCATCAGCACGGCGTCGCTGTCGCGATCGGCCAAGAGCTGCCCGAGCGCATGCACGAGCGCCGGCAGCGGCGAGGCCTCGCCGACGAAGCGCTGGTAGTTCGTGCACGGCACGGCGACGCTCGAGCAGGGCGCATCCGGCGCGAGGACGACGTCGTGCTCGTGATCGAACCGCGCGGGCGCGCGCGGACCCGCGAGCACGTGCACACCCGCGAGCGCGTACATCAGCGTCTCGTGCTCGGCGAGCCACGGCTCGGCTGCGTCCGGCGCCGCGTATTTCGTGGGGTCGACGAGCGTGAGGGCGTCGCGCATGAGGGCCGCCGCGAAGGTGCGGGTCGTGTCGACGTACTGATAGAGCGAAGCTCCGGTGCGGCCATAGGCATCGGGTGCGCTCGAGAGCTTGCTCGGCAAATAGAACGGCGCGTCGAGCGCGAGCGGAGCACCCGCGCCGTCAATGAAGCGCCCGAGAACGTCGACGTCGGCGAAGCCATCGGAGTTGGCGTCCGCGAACGGCGCGAGCACGGTGCCCGCGCGCCCTGGCTCGTTGCCGACCGGCACCGCGAAGCCGCGCGCATCCCGCCGCGTGATGTAGGAGGGGCTCGAGCCGCCGAGCGGCAAGTAGGAGTCGCTCTCGTCGAGCATCAGCCGCTCGAGGTTCTCGACGGCAAAGCGCGGGCGGCTGGGAGTCGCCGTGGGCGCGTCCACGAGGAGCGGCGGCAGCGCGCACAGCTCGCACTCGCTCGTCAGGAGCTCGCGCTTCACGACGTTGAGCGCATGGTCGAGCTCCGGCGCCGCGGCCCCCTTCGGCCCCAGCACGCCGAGCTGCGCGCGCACGAACGGCCGCATCTCGGGGTAGGCGAGCAGCGTGCGGATCGCGCCGAGCCCGAGCTCGAACGGGCGGTACCCTTGCCGCCCGGCGACGTGCATCAGCGCCGCGCGCGCCGGCTCGTGCCCCTCGACGCTGCCGAAGAGCCGACCGAGCGCCTGGGTCAAGGTCGGCATCAGCGCCTCGCCCTCTCTGAACGGGCTCGACTCGTAGAGCACCGTCAAATCCTGGGAAAACGTGAGCAGCGCGTCGTGCAGGCGGACCGTGTCGGTGGGCTCGGCCGTCGTCGGATCGGCGATCCGCACGTCGGGGAAGGCCTGGTTCAGCGCGCGAACGAGGAGCGCCCGCCGGTGCGCGAGGCCCTCGAGCTTGCCGATGGATCGCGCGCGCGCGACCTTCGCCTGCTCGGTCGTCGGCGTCGGCAACACTTCGCTGTCGACCGCGTCGCCGTAGCGGCCCGTCGCGTCGAAATGGCAGATCGTGTGGTACGAGGCGCCGGTGAGATCTTCGGCGATAGCGCTCGCGCCCAGCCGATCGCACATCATGCCGTAGATGTCGTCGCCGAGCGTCGCCCGCGGGGCGTCGCGCTCGGTGTCGATGCCGAGGTTGCACGCCTGAGCGACGAGCACGGTCGTGGCGAGCCCAAGGACGCGCGCCGCGCGGAGCCACTTGGGCGCTTGCCGCACCATGCGCGAAGATTAGTCCCCCGAGTCCGAAGTTCGCTGACAATTTCGCGTGGACCCGCCGGTCCCACTTACGCCTTTTTGGCGGCTGCGGCGGCGGCCGCGGCGACGAGCTTGCCGCGCAGGCGGGGGGCGTAGCCGTCCTTGTTCTCTTGCTTCACGCGGGCGATCGCGAGGCCCTCGGCCGGCACGTCGCGCGTCACGGTCGTCCCGGTCGCGACGTAAGCGCCCTCTCCCACGGTGACGGGAGCCACGAGCTGCGAGTCGCTGCCGATGAAGGCGCGCGCGCCGATCACCGTGCGATGCTTCTGCACCCCGTCGTAGTTGCAGAAGATCGTGCCGGCGCCGACGTTGGCCTCCTCGCCGATGTCGCCGTCGCCGAGGTACGCGAGGTGGTTGGCCTTCGCGCGACGCCCGAGCCGCGTCTTCTTCGCCTCGACGAAGTTGCCGAGGTGCGCCTCGGGGCCGATCGTGCAGTCGGGCCGAACGTGCGAAAAC
>SYFR01000254.1 GCA_005800325.1 Myxococcales bacterium
CAGCGTGCTCGCCACGAAGATGGCCATGCACCTCGCCGAGTGGGTCGTCACCGAGGCCGGCTTCGGCTGCGACCTCGGCGCCGAGAAGTTCCTCGACATCAAGTGTCGCAGCGCAGGGCTCGCGCCGAAGGCGATCGTGCTCGTGGCCACCGTGCGCGCGCTCAAGCTGCACGGCGGCGTGCGCTTCGAAGAGCTCGGCACGCCGGATCCCGAGGCCGTCGCGCGCGGGCTCGAGAACCTCGACAAACACATCGAGAGCATCCGCTGCTTCACGGAACACCCCGTCGTTGCGCTCAATCGCTTTCACACCGACTCGGACGAAGAGATCGAGGTCATTCGCGCGCGGTGCGCATCGACGGGGGCACCGTTCGCGGTCGCGGATCACTTTGCCCGCGGCGGCGACGGCGCCGTCGAGCTTGCGCGTCTCGTGATGGCGCGCGCTCTCGAGACGCAGGTGCCATTTCGCCACTTGTACGACGCGAGCGATCGGGTCGAAGACAAGATCGCGACCGTGGCTCGCAAGATCTACGGCGCAGCGAGCGTGGCTTTCACGCCCGAGGCGAAGCGCAAGCTCGCCGACGTGTACCGCCACGGCTATGGCGGGCTCCCGGTGTGCATGGCGAAGACCCAGAGCTCGCTGTCCGACGATGCGACGAAGCTCGGGCGACCGCGCGACTTCACCGTCACCGTGCGCGACATTCAGGTCAGCGCCGGCGCCGGCTTCCTCGTGATCTTGACCGGCGACATCATGCGCATGCCGGGGCTGCCGCGACGCCCCGCCGCCGATCGGATCGACGTCAAGGACGGGCAGATCGTCGGCCTCGCGTGAGCTGACGCGCCTCGCACGGTCGGCGTCACGCAGAGTGGCACGGGCGAGACCTTCGAGGTCCTGGGCGGTGCTGCGCGACCGACGTCACGCGCGCGCGTGGCACGCAACTTGGTTCTCTTGGGTGGCGAGCCGGTCATGCCGACGCTGGGTCAGGAGACCATCGCGAAGTCGCGGCCCGCGCGCACCGCTCGCGTCCTTGCCATGTTCACGCGTGTCTTGCCAGGTGAGGTGACGACCGCGTTGCTCATGGCGCTCAACGTCTTTCTTCTGCTCGCCGCGTGCTACGTCATCAAGCCGGTGCGGGACGGGCTCATCCTCGCGATGCCGCGCGGCGCGGAGTTCAAGGCCTATCTCGGCGGCGCGATCGCGCTGTCGCTGCTCGTGATCGTGCCGCTCTACGCGCGCGTCGCGAGCCAAGTACGGAAGGTGCGGCTGGTCGTCGGCGTGACCCTGCTCTTCGCGGCGCAGCTCGTCTTGTTCTTCTTCGCGAGCGCCGTCCCTGCGCTCGAGCAGCGCATCGGGCTCGTCTTCTACGCGTGGGTCGGCGTGTTCAACATGATGGTGGTCGCCCAGTTCTGGGCGTTCGCCAACGACGTCTACTCCGAGGAACAGGGCCGGAGGCTCTTTCCACTCGTCGGGCTCGGCGCCTCGCTCGGCGCGGTCCTCGGTGCCGCGGTGCCAGGATTGCTCGCGCGCACGGTCGGCGTGTACCCGCTGCTCTTGGTGTCGGCGGCGCTGCTCGTGGGCTGCGCCTGCCTCACGCTCACGGTGCACGGCCGCGAGGCTCGCGCGCGCCCCGCCCTGAAGGACGAGGTCCCGCGCCGCGACGACGAATCGACCGGCTCATTTCGCATCGTCTCGCGTCATCGCTATCTCGTCCTCATCGCCGCGTTCACGGTGCTCTTCACTTGGGTCAACACCAACGGCGAGTTCATCATCGACGTGCTCTTGTCGCGCGCGGCCTCCGAGAGCGTCGCGAGCGGCGCGCTCGACCGTGCTGGGTCGAGGGCGTGGACCGTCGCGTGGAAGGGGCAGTTCTTCTTTGGCGTGAACCTCCTCTCGCTGCTGCTTCAAGCGCTGGTGGCGTCGCGCATCGTGCGGCACGGCGGCGTTCGCGCGGCGCTGCTCGTGTTTCCGCTCGTCGCGCTGCTCGATGCCACGATGCTCACGGTCGCGCCTCTGCTCCTCGTCGTGCGCATCGGCAAGACGCTCGAGAACGCGGTCGACTATTCGATCAACAACACGGCACGCAATCTCCTCTGGCTGCCCACGACGACGGCCATGAAGTACCAAGCCAAGCAGGCCATCGACACCTTCTTCGTGCGCCTCGGCGACGTCACCTCGGCCTTGACCGTGTACGTGATGTGGCGGGCTCGCGAGATCACCGACGTGCGGTGGTACGCGGCGCTGAACCTCGTCTTGTCGCTCGCCGCGGCATGGCTCGCGCTGCGGATCGTCGCGACGGATCGCGAGGACGCCCCCGAGGAGCCATCGGCCGGCGCCGCGCGTCCGCGACCCGCCTGATGGTGGGCTCGCTTCACCTGGCAGCGGCGGCACGCCCGGCCTCGGCGGCACGCGCGGCTTCGGCGGCACGCGCGCCGGGCAGGAGCTTCGGGAGCCAGCGCTCGAACGTGAGCGGCACGGTCGCGTCGTGGGGAGCGCGCGTGGGCCGCTCGAGGTCGAGCACGCGCAAGACGCCAGGGCTCGCCGGCTTGTGCCGCACGCCTCGCTCGAACGCAGCCTTGAACGCGGCGAAGGGCCGGCTCGTCCAGGTCGCGGTCTGGTAACCCACGACGACGTGCGTCTCCGAGCCGAGGTTCGTGAGCACGCCCGCGAGGTCGGGCTGCATGCACGTGTCGATGGCGATCACAGCAAGCCATCGGCGACGCGTCTTCTTCACGCTCGCGATGCCGCCATTGGTGCTGCAACCCGCGCCCGAGTGGCCCGCGACCACGATGCGCGACTCGTCCACGACGGCCGTGCCGCCCAATCGCTCGATCGTGCGGTCCACGAAGACGTCGAGATCGAGGTGGTTGAAGCTCGCGCCGTGCGAGACCTCGCTCGCGACGATCGAGCTCGGTCCGGCCACGAGCACGGGCTCGACACGGCCGCTCGAGACCAGCTCACCGACGATGCCGCGCACATCGCCCTCGGCTCCGCCGCCCATCCAGCGATGCTTGATGAGCGCCTTGTTGAGGCCGTGAAGAAAGATGACGAGCGGGAGCGGTCGCCCCAGACTTCGAGCCTCCGGCGGCACGTACGCACGACCATGCCACGCGCGCTCGGCGTGGCCGACGTCGTTACCGTCGTATGCGTAGTCGAGCGTCGTGCCCGCGAGCTCGTGTGAGTCGGCCGCGCCGCCCCGTGCGGCGAAGAGAGCGACAGCGAACGCCGTAGCGAAGGCGAAGACGCCCCGGCAAGCGGCGGAGGATCGCGGCACCACGCTACGACTCATGACGCGACCATGCCTCGCGTCGCACGCGCGCGGCAAGAACCCGGCTCCCTGCGACGTCGCGGACTCGGGACGCTACTCGATCGGCGCGGCCTCGTCGTAGAGCTCGATGGCGCTCACGAGGATGTGGCCGTACTCGCCGACGGCGCCGTCCGTGATGACGAGCGTCGCGGTCGCGCCCAGGAGATCGCTCACGTCGAGCGTGACCGGCAAGAGGACCTCGACGTTGCGCCCGGCCCCCACCACGGCTCGAGCGACCCTGCCATCAACCAGGAGCTCGACCTTGAGCTCGGCGTGACTGCCGCCGCCGACCCGCATCCCAAGGCGTGTTCGGTCGATCGTGAAGGGCGGGGACGTGACGCTGCCACGCGCCTCGTCGAGCAACGCCGGGTGGTACGAGTTCACGACCGCGCCGCGGCCACCAACGATCAGATGCTGGTACGGACTCTGCTCGCGCGTCGCGGCGCCCACGAAGGCGGGGCCCGTCGCATGCCACGAGGCGATGCCGCGCGCGTCGAGCTCGAGCGGATCCCGCACGTCGCGTCGGGCCACCGGGCGACGGCTGTCTTGGCGCCGTTCGTAGAGCTCGGCGGCGACGCGAAACCCACCGATGACGGGCGGCCGCGCATTTGCGGGCAGGGGAGCTCGCGGCTCGTACATCGTCGACAAGAGCGCGGCGAGGTTTGGCTCCTGCGGCTCGCTCATGACGAGCCAGCGCGCGTCGAGATTCGCGATGCACTCGACGACGTCGACGCCGGGCGCCGTCGAGCCCATCACGTCGACGTAGCCCTGCTCGTGGAAGTGCGTGCCTTTGCGGCCGGCCAGCGTCGGCACGAAGCTCGCGGCGGGTAGGATGACTCCGCCTTCGAGGCGCGAGACGATCGCGGTGAGCTCGCGGGCGGCACGGCGATCGCTCGGCCTCGGAACGACGTTCACTTTCGGCGCGGAGCGCTGTGCTTCGAGCGCCGCGCAGAGTCCGAGCGCCGATAGCCCAAGGACGACGTAGCGAGACACTCGACGTTCGGGCGTCGACTCCACGATCCGCGCCAGCGCCATCGCGACAAACAGCGGAGCCAGCAAGACCGCGCTCGCGAGATTGTTCACGAACGCGCCGAGCTTTCCCGCCGTGCCGATCGACACGACGAGCGCCGACGCCGTCATCCCGGCCCAAAAGACGAGCCGCGCGTCGAGGACCCGACGCCGCCAGGCGACGCCGAGCACGGCGACGGCGAACGGGAGGTACGGCGCAAACGACGCAATCGTGAGGGCCCCCTGCATGCAGCGGCGCGGCTCGACCGCGTGGCCACCCATCACCTCGACGACGAGCGCCCAGAAGCGACCGCCGCTCGCGCGCTCGAGGCCGAAGAGGAGCAGCCCAGAAGAGAGTCCGGTCGCGAGCACGAGCAGCAGCCCGTCCTTCGGTCGCCGCCACAGCGCGAAGCCGAGGATCCACGGGAGAAAAAGCACCGCCGCTTGCTTCGTGAACACCGCCAGCGTCAATGCGAGCGCCGCCGCCACGATGCGCCAGGGCGAGAGCGCGCGTCGCCCGCGAGCGGCGAGGCGTGGCAACGTCAGCGCCGCGCCACCGAACAGGAGCGCCAGGTAGAGCGAGTCGACGCGAACGAGATCGTACCAGTGGCCGGCGACAGGGTAGCTCGCTGCGACGCCGCCGAGAACCGCGAGCGCGAGCGCCCAACCGAGCGGTCGCGATTTGCACGACAGCATCGCTTCGCGGCAGAGCACCGCTGCGGCGCAGACGATGGCGATGATGCTGACCGTGCGTCCGACGGCATAGTCGAGGCCAAAGACGGAGCCCGTCGCGGCGAGCACGACCGCGTGCACGGGCGGATATGCGAAGGCGATGAAGCCATCCGCGCAGGCGTCGTAGAGTGAGCGCCCCTCGAGCAGCCGCTGCGCGTGCACCAGCTGCCCGCCCTCCATCCACTCGAGGTCCATCGGGTAGGCGCGGCGTGCTGCCATCGTTCGCACGACCCGCGCGATGAGCTCGACGCCGACGACCACGAGCGGCACCGCCACGGCGGCGCTCACCGCCCGCATCACCCATCGCCAGGGCCGCGCGCGCCAGAGGGCCCACGCGACGACGTACGTGGCCGCGCCGAGATAGCCCACGCGCAGAAACCCGAACTCCATCGCGCAGGCGAGCGACCCGACGCTGGCGAGCACGCTGGCCGCGCCGTTCAGCGCCCAGAACCACGCGCGATTCGCGCCGCCGAAGCGCGTCATGCCGAGCGGGAAGGCGCACCCCATCGGCACGCTCGCGGGCAAGAGCACGGCCGCGGCGACGAGCACGCGCACCGGGAGCGCGGCGCCGAGGGTCAGGCTCATCACCGGCTCGAGCAGCGCGTTGACGAGCGCGACCGCGAGCGCGATGAACAAACCGATGCCGGCCACCCGCTCTTCGCCGAGCCGCCCGGAGAGCATCGAGCCGATGCCGGCGCCGAGCAGCATCGAGCCGAGCGCGACGGTGGCGGCCGTGCTCGGGTGGCCGAGGAACAACACGACGCGCTGCAGCCACGCGATCTCGACCAGCATGAAGCCGAGGCCGATCGCGACGAAGTAGCCGCTCCCCCGCCAAAATCCCGGGCCGCGTTCGATGCTGCGGCTCGCGGCGAATGGCGCGAAGAAGAGGAGCGCGGTCACTGCCGCCATCGCGAGCATGAGCTGCCGCAGGACGCGCACCGACTGGATGTTGGCGCCGAGCTCCTCGAGCTCGCGCGCGGCCGGCGGCGAGAAGACGCTCGTCATCTGGAAAAAGAACGGCCGATCGTCGCTCGGCGGAGAAAGGACGAGGCCGTTTTTTTCGAGCGGCTTCGGCCCGCCCTCGAGCAGCCGCGCCACGCGCTCGGCGGGCAGCTTGCCCTCGGTTCGCGGGTGAAGCAGCGAAAACCCGCGGGACTTCGCGATGCGCTCGAGCTCCGTCACGCGCGCGGTCGAGAGCGGCTCCTTGCTCATCAGCACCGTCGCGACGCGCCCCCCGGCGACGACCGCGAGGTGGCGCTTCGGCTCGTCGACGCCTTCGGCCGCGAGCGCCGCCTCGACGAGGAAGAAGAGCCGCGGCACCTCGAAACCGAACTGCGGCGCGAGCCAGCGGCTCGTCGAGACGACGCCGCTCGGGGCGAGACGCCGGAAGTAGAGGCGGTAGGCCTCGAGCGTGTAGAGGTTGTTTTCCGACAGCGAGAACGCGCCAGCGGCGGTCGCCGCCCAGCTGTCGATCATCGAGATCTGGATGAAGTCGTAGTCGCCCGCGGAGCCCGTGAGCACGTGGCGCCCCTCGCCGACGATCGCGTGAACGCCCGGCAGATCGTAGACGCCGCCGGAGAACTCCGCGAACGGCCCACGCATCGCCTCGACGATGCCGCGATTCAGCTCGATGGCGTCCACGCGCTCGGCACCTCCGAGCTTCGCTGCGAGGATGTCGCGCCCCCCGCCGGCCCCGACGATCGCGACCTTCTGCGGGTGGAGGAGCTCGTAGCCGACGCTCGTCACATCGTCGAACAGGAACGCGAGCTTGCCGTCGTCTCCGTCGTAGCGCGTGATCGGTGTGCCCGCGGAGCCATCCTGCTCGAGCCAGTACTGCTCCGGGCTAGGCTTCGCCCCCTCGTCCGCGGCGCCCCACAGAAACGCGCTCCCGCTTCCCCACGGGAGCGAAGGAAAAATCGTGAGGCGGGCGGTCGGTGTCCAGCGCTCGAACGACGGCGTGTGCGCGCCGGTCTCCTCGTACATTTTCGTCCGCGAGAGGGCATACGGCCGCGCATCGACGAGCGTGGCAGCGAGCACGGTCGCGAGCGCCAAAGCGACCAGCCGCATCTTCTTCGCGCGCGAGACGAGCGCGCAGGCGACGAGCGGCAAGAAGCCCAAAGCTGCGGCGAGGGACGGCGTCGGCACGAGCCACAGGAGCGGCACGACGAGGAGTGCGCCGACGAACGCACCGAAGAGGTCGCTCGCGTACATCCTCGCCACCCGCTCACGCTGCGCGTCCATGAGCAGGAGGCACACGGCCGTGCCGAGCGCGAGCATCGCTGGCAGGAGCGCGAACATCGCAGCCGCGACCCCGAACGCGCCGAAGCGATGGGAGAGCCGGACCAACCCCACGACCCCAAGCGGAGTGAGGACACCCGCGAGGAGCAGCGTCGCTTCGAGGGTCGGGCGGCGCTTCGACACCGCGAGCCAGACACCCGGCGCGCCCATGCCGAGCATCGCGAGCGAGATCGCGAAGAACGCCCAGTGGTACCAGAGCAGCACGCTCAGGATGCGCGTCAGCCCGAGCTGCAAGAGCATCACCGTCGCCGAGCAGAGCGCGATGGCGAGATGCTTCTGCGGCTCGGCGAAACGCATGACAGCGGCCGCGACTCTAGCCTACCGAGTCCATCGACACGACGCCGATCGCGACGCCCCGGATCTCGCGAAATCGCGGAGATCCCTGCGTAAATCGAAGGTCAGGGGCCGAGGCGCCGCGCGAGCTGGTCGTCGAAGAGCGACTGCGGCGAGAGCGTCTCGCCCTCGCCCACGCCCTCGGTGAAATCCTCGGGAGCGGTCCCCTTGCCACCAACCACGAAGCCGTCGAGCGTGACGTCGACCTTCAGGTCGCGCGTGCCGACGACGTAGCCCATCCCGAACTGTCGTGAGCGAACGAGCCCCTTGCCGCTCGCGTTCCAGAAGACGTTCTCCGTGCCCGCGTGCCCCGCGTAGCTCGAGTAGGACTCGCGGTTCACGATCCCGAAGCCGTCGTGAAACGTCGAGTCGTCGATGAGGTTCGCGTGCGCGAGCGAGTGGTGAAACTCGCTGAGCCCCGTGAGCCCGGGCAGCGATTTGTTGAGCCATGCGTTGCCGCCTTCGCTGTGGACCCGCAGCCACACGCAGCCCGTCGTGCCGAAGCCCCAGTTCTGGATGAAATTGTGGCGCCCCGCCGTGGCCTTCGAATCGCGAAAGAGGATCTCGCTCGAGGCGCGCACCTCGAAGAGGTAGCCGTTGCCGCCGCCGCCGCGGTTCTCCGCCTCATGAAGCTCGCTGTCGGCGACGGTGACGCGCTTGCTCGCCTGCACGATGAGCCCACCGGACTGCAGGTGCGAGCTCTGGCCGCTGCCGCTCGTCGGTCCTGTCGGCGGATCGAACGAGGCAATGTCGCGCACCCAGCAGTCCTTCGTGCCCGCGAGCTCGAGCACGTGCACCTGGTTCTGCGCCCAAGCCTCGTCCCACGCGACGGCGTTCGCGAGCCCGAGGTGCTCGACGCCGCACTCGGACAAGTAGCCGCTCTGGCGCTTGATGCTGGCGAGGTCGCGCGTCTTGCTCGGGTAGCGCAGCGGCACGTCGAAAACGACCCGGTTGGGCGTGCTCGCGACGTCGACGAGCACCACGGTACGCCGGAAAAATGGCTGCCATTTTCCATGAAAGGCGTTGGTCGCGTGGTCCCAGGTGCCGGTCATCTGATGCTCGGCGATGAACTCCGGCGTGATCACCCAGCCGATCGTGACGTCGTCCCCGACGGCATATTGGGACGCATCGGCGATGCTCACCTCAGACTCGAACACGTCCGCGTCCTTGGTCAACGCGGCCTCCGCGCTATCGGTCAGAGCGCCCGTAAAGAGGATGTGACTCAGGTAGCCCATCCCGCTCGCCTTGGTGAAGTGGAGCTGCGATTTCGCGGGGCCGTCGCCGCGAAAGACGACGTTCGACGAGGACACCGTGATGCGCCCGTCGAAGCGGTAGCTGCCGGGTGGAAAGTAGACGATGCCGCCGACCCCCTTGAGCGAGTCGACGAGCGACTGCAACTTGGCGGTCGCGTCCGTCGCTCCCGTCGCGTCGAGCCCGTAGGTCGTCACGTCGTGTACGGTCGCGACGACGGGCTGGCCGATGGGCGCGCTGCTGTTCTTGTAGCCCGCGTACGAGTAGTCCTGAACGCGCTTGCCGTCGGCGGTGGCAAAGCCCGGCGCCCAGTCTTTCGGGTAAAGGACGCTCCGCCACCCCGTCTCCGCGCCGCCGCCGGCACCG
>SYFR01000255.1 GCA_005800325.1 Myxococcales bacterium
CCAGGTGTGGAACGGGAACATCGGGATCTTGATGGCGAAGCCGACGAACAGCCAAACCCAGCACATCTTCACGGCGCTGACGCCGAGGATGACGAGCCCCTTGTCGGCCCAGGCCACGCGCGCGAGCTCGGGGATCGAGAGGTTGCGCGTCACGGCCTCGCCGTCGACCAGGTAGGTCGGATCCGCGTTCAAGTAGAAGAAGATGAAGCTCAGCAGCATGAAGACGCTGCCGGCGAGCGTGTACATGAAGAACTTGATCGCCGCGTACTGGCGGCGCGGCCCGCCCCAGATCCCGATGAGGAAGTACATCGGCAGCAGCATCACCTCCCAGAACACGAAGAACAGCAGGAGGTCGAGCGACACGAAGGTGCCGAACATGCCGACGACGAGCAGGTTGTACATCGCGAAGTAGCCCTTGAGCTGCTTCTCGACGCTGAAGCTCGCGATGACGCCGACGAACGAGATGAGCGCGGTGAGCAGCACCATCGTCACCGAGATCCCGTCGATGCCCATGAAGTACTCGACGTTGAGGGAGCGCACCCACGTCCCACGCTCGACGAACTGGTAGCCGTCGTTGCCGTGGGTCTTCCCGAAGCCGCTGTCGAAGTTCACGAACAGCCAGATCGCCAGCGCGAGCTCGGCGCCCATGATCCCGAGCGTCATCCAGCGGAGGTTCTCGTCTTTCCGATAGCCGAGGAGGTGCGCGATGAAGATCGCGAGCAGCCCCAAGAGCGGGAGAAACGTCATGATCGAGAGGATGTGCTTGCCGAGCATGCCGTGTCGCTCGGCGTGCAAGCCGATCGCGGCCGGTCGGCTAAAGTCGCCGTCGGCGGCTCGCGCGTCCGACTCGACGAGGACGTGTCCGTAGAGCTCCTTCGCGCGCGCCTTCGTCGCGTCCCACACGACGTCGACCGTCGCCTCTGCGCCAGGAGCGAGCGTCGTGCCGCCGTTGGCGCCGGGCCAGCTCACCGATACGCCCGCGGGCAAGCGTGGATCTTGCTCCGAGGTGCGCGGGACGACGCGGGTGACCTTCACCGGGCCATTGCCGACGTTCATGATGATGAACGAGCCCTTGTGCGAGCCGTTGTCCGCGACGCCGAGCTCGACGGAGCCTGTGCCCTGGGACGGACGTAGCTCGAGCTCCCCGCGGAGGGCGGGCGCGGGCGCTGCCGTCGCAACCGGCGCGGCATCGGCGTGAGCCGTACCGCCTTGGGCAGCGGCGAGCGTCACCGACGTGAGCGCGAACAAGGTCAGGGCCACCGCCCTCATCGCGTTTCCGAACATCTTCATCTTCGTGTCCATGAGCCGTTATCGGGTGACTTCGAGAGTGGTCGCAGCGCGTGCCTGGTGTGCTTGCGCTGCGTCGACCGTGAGTGCGTGTTGCCTGCGCCTGGATGATCTCTCGGTATGCGTGTCCCGGCGCGCCTACCGAAGGAGGAACTGGACGACCGCGAGGAACGCCACGCCGCCGAGGATCCCGTACACGTAGTTCTGCACGCGGCCGGTCTGCATCGTGCGTAGCTTCTGCCCCGCCTCGAGCGTGCCGTCCGCGACGAAGTTCACCGCGCCGTCGACGACGTACTTGTCGACCGTGCCCATGAGCCACGAGACCCCGCGCGCGAAGACGGCCACTCCGTTGACGACACCGTCGACGATCCAACGATCCATCTCGGCGAGCACGAGGCGCAGCCGCATGAACGCCGCGACGATCGTCGCCTGGTAGATCTCGTCGACGTAGTACTTGTTCTGGAAGAGCGTGAACCCTGGCGCGGACTGCTCGCGCGCTGCCCAGTCCGCTGGCCGCGAGGCGCCGTAGCGCAGCACGGCGAGGCCCCAGCTGCCGAGCGCGCCGAGGACGCTCAGCGCCATCAAGCCGTACATCATGCCGTAGCCGGCATCGCCGATGTTCGCCGACTGGTGCGCCGTCACCGGATGCAGCCACGCTTCGAGCACCGGCTCGTGCGGCAACACGCCCGCGCCGATGCCGCCGGTAAAGTGCGACGAGATGCCGAAGAGCACGCCCGAGACGACCGCGAGCCCCGCGAGGATCTGGAGCACGACGACCATCGCCGCGGGCGACTCGTGCACCTTGTCTTTGATTTCCCGCTTCGCGTGCTTGCCCTCGAACGTGAGGTAGTAGCTGCGCCACATGTAAAACGAGGTGCCGAGCGCCGCGAGCAGCCCGAGCGCGTAGACGAGCCACCCCGGCACGAACGAGATCGAATGGGCGTTCCACGCCTTCCAGAGGATCTCGTCCTTCGACCAGAAGCCCGCGAGGCCCGGCGGCACCGCGGTGATCGCCATGCAGGCGATCTTGTAGGTGCGCGCCGTCTTCGGCATCACGGCGCGGAGGCCGCCCATGTTGCGCATGTCCTGCGAGCCGACCTCGTCGTGGACGACGGCGTGCATGCCGTGAATGACCGAGCCGGAGCCGAGGAAGAGGCACGCCTTGAAGAACGCGTGCGTCATGAGGTGAAAGACGCCGGCCCAGTACGCGCCGACGCCGACGCCGATGAACATGAAGCCGAGCTGGCTGACGGTGCTGTAGGCCAGCACCTTCTTGATGTCGTATTGGTAGAAGCCGATCGTCGCGGCGAAGAGCGCGGTCAGCGCACCGACGAGCGCGACGATGCCGCTCGCCGTCGGCGCCAGCGAGAACAGGAAGTTCATCCG
>SYFR01000256.1 GCA_005800325.1 Myxococcales bacterium
TCGCGGGGGCCCGCTCCGTTCGACTTTTCAGGACCAGAAACTGCGGATGGCTTGGGCACGTTCGGGGATCCATTCTCCGCCCTTCGGTACAGAGATATCCAGAGGGAGCTGTCTCACCCGACGTTGGCACACAGGGCTTCGTCCCGTCTTCCGCCAGGGCGATGCCCTTCGCATCCACCGTAAAGGTTCCGCCGCCCACCAGAGCATCTGGCAGGGCCTGGCCCAACGGGAGCTTTCCTCCCGCCTTCAGCCCAACGAAAGAAACGGAAGACCCCCCGTCGATCCGCGCCAGCGCATCCGGGCCCAACCGGTTCAAGGTCTCGTCTCTCAGCGCCTGCGCAATCTCGTCGTAACCCTCGATGTTGTGCCCCAAGTCAAAACTCTCGCCGTTCTTCCTCTCGATCCGGCAGGCGGTGGATTCGGTCAGGGAGGCAATATCGTCCCAGGTGGTGCTGAACTCCTTACCTCCCATCCGATAAACCAGGCCGTTCTGATAGAGGGTCGCCGAGGAGCCTCGTCTCGTGATCAGCATGTAGATGCCGGCAGCGGGGGGAAGCGAGAACACCAGGCCGAGGACGGACAACACAATTCTGTCACCCAGGCCCTTCTCGCCGCCAAATGCGCCGAAGAAGATGAGTCCGGCGATGAGAAGGAAAACGAGGCTGACGATCAGGACTCGGGCGAAGGATTTCCCGGACCTTTTGTATTCCTTCAATGGGCTGCCGAGGGCCGCAATACTTGTCATGGTGGACTCCGCTTCAAGCCAGCATTCTCTTACTGTGGACTTCCCCAGACGTTCAGAGCCTGAATTCGTCCGACCAGCAGCTGCGCAAGAGCCGCTCCCCTCGCCCCGCTACTCGCTCAGCTTCACGCGGTAGGGCGTCTCATCGGGCAGCGGCCCCGTGGCGGTCTCGGGATCGATCCACGGATCGCGCACCAGGCGCATGCGTAGACAGCACCGCTGACCCGTGCAGGGCGGCGTGGTGAAGGGCGCGTTGACGTCGGCGTCGACCCGCGCGCGGCCGAGCGGCTGAGCGGTCGCGCCGTGGATGCGCGCGATCGGGTGCGGGGTGCCGTCGACGATGGGGGTGACCTCGAGCACCGTGCCGAAGCGGCGGCGCCCGTCCTCGACGACGAAGCGCGTCCCTGGCTTCGCCCGGCCGGCACACACGACGTCCTCGTCGCTCGCGAAGCCCAGCGTTCCCTCGAGCTCGTCGTTCGCCGCGAGGGTCTGCGCTTGCTCGATGGCGTCGTTCGGCTCGCGCTCCGAGGTGTCCGACGGTCGCGTCTCGGCGAAGGTGATGCGGTAGGGATCCGACACGTTCTCGTGCACGGGTGCGCCGCCGCGACCGCCCGGTGCTGCGTTGCGATCCTGCATGAGGGCGACGAAGTAGCTCCCGGGATCGAGGCGCAGCGCCGGGACGAGGATGGGCTGACCGCCCTGTGCGCCGCTGCAATACTGCGCGATCGGCTGCGCGAACCCGACTTTGTAGAGGGAGGCGCAGAGGCCGAAGTTCGGCAGCGAATCGACGTGCAGCCGCGCTGTCACCGGGTCGTCGCCGGCGAACTCGAAGCGGTAGAAGTCGACGTCGCCGTTCGACGCATCGACCCGACGGCCGATGTGACCGGACACGGCGCTCCCCGTCGGGACCCGCGTGGCATCGCTCGCGGCGTCGTTGGGCTCGATCTCCGTGCCCTGGAACCCCTTGCCCGGCCGGCGCAGCGTGTACCCGACGCCCGCCGCCACGGTGAGCAGGCCCGCAGCGAGGAAGGCCCACAAGCCGTAGCGATTTCTGCGAAGGCGCGTCTCGTAGGCTTCGATCTCGTCGCGCGTCGCGATCTTCGCGGCCGGTCCGCGCGCCTGTGCGGCGGGCTCGCTCGCGGCGAGAGCCTCCGCGCGAACTTGAACGTCGAGCGCTCCCGTCCGCGTCGGCACACCGAGGGCGCCGAGCTCTCTCTCGAGCTGTTCGCGCAGCTCGGCGATGCGCTGAAAGCGATCGGCCTTGTTCTTCTGCATGCAGCGCACGATGACGCTGCTCACCCCGAGCGGAATGTCGAGCTCTGGATGCAGCTCGGCCGCCGACGGCGGCGGCGCGGTGAGATGTTTCGTGAACATCGCCATCGGCGTCGTCGCGTGAAACGGAAAGTCGCCGGTGAGGGCGCGGTACATGACGGCGCCGAGCGAGTAGATGTCGGTACGCTCGTCGACCTCTTCGCCGAGCACCTGCTCCGGCGACATGTAGTAGGGCGTCCCGACGACCGCGCCCTGCTGCGTCACCTCGTTGAGGTCGCTCCCCTCGCGCAGCTTGGCGAGCCCAAAGTCGAGCACCTTCGCGCGCTCCTTACCGGCCCCGTTGGTGACGACCATGATGTTCTCCGGCTTGATGTCCCGGTGAACGATGCCCTTCGCGTGCGCCTCGTTGAGTGACGCGCAGACGTGCAACATCAGCCGCCCGAGGCGCGAAAAGGGGAGCGGGCCCTGGCGCTTGACGGTGCGGCTGAGATCGATCCCCTCGGCGAGCTCCATCACGAGGAAGGTCAGGTGTTGCCAGACGCCGTAGTCGAAGACCTGCACGGTGTTGGGGTTCGAGAGCTTCGAGACCGTGAGCGCCTCGACCTTGAAGCGACGCACGACCTCCTTGTTCTGCGAGAGCTCGCCCGCGAGGAGCTTCATCGCAAGGAGCTTGCCGATGCGCGCGTGCTCGACGCGGTACACGATCCCCATGCCGCCGCGGCCGATGCGCTCGAGGATGCGATAGCGATCCGCGATGACCATCCCGATCAGCGGATCGGCCGCGTGGTTTGTCGACGAGTCTGCGAGTGCGTCGTCGGCGTCGGCCTCGCTCGCCCTCGTCCGCGCGCTCTCGGCGATCGTGTCGCTCAGCCTGCCTGGCGACGCACGCTCGTCCTGTTCGTCGCTCCGAGGGTGCCCCGACGAGGTCGGACGCAGCGCCAGCATCGAGTCCTCGTTCGGCTCCGTCAGCGCGGGCAACGACCCACGCGCGCGCCGTACCTGAGCGCCGGTCGATGCGGGGCCATGCACGCTTGGCGGCTGCCGTTCGCCGTCTCGCGGGGCGCGCACGCCGCGGCCGAGCCTCGACTGCGGATCGGGCAGCAGCGGCTCGCGCTCGCTCCGGGGCGTCGCCCTGCTCGGCGGCGCGAGGCCCCTCGCCGTGTCCGCTTGGCGGCGCACGGCACTCTGGCGCGTCGGGCTGTCGGGGCTCTGCGCGCCAGGGCTCGATGCCTTGGGCTCGGTCGCGCTTCGGGGGCGGTCGCTCACGGAGACTCAGGCGCCAAGATACACGTTCTTGGCCGTGTCCGTGCCCGCGCGGTATTCGCCAACGGACCGCGCGCGAGGCGCGAGGAGGCGAAGTGGAGATCGAGACGGTTACATTGCACGAGGTGCTCGCGGCGGTCCGCGCCGGGCGGGCGAGTCTCGTCCCCGCGACCGCCGGGTACGTGCTGCTCGGGCTCGGGCGCGCGATGGCCGGTGTGCCCGTGCGCCTCCATCCCGAGCGGATTTCGATGACGACGGCGGGCGCGATCGAGCTCGGCGGGCCGAAGAGCGCGCAAGATCCGCGCAAGGTCGTGCTCACGATGCAGGGCCTCTTGCGCGAGCTGATGGCGCTCTCGCACGGCACCGAGGTGGCCCTCCGCGCGATCGTCGATCGCCCGCCGCGCGACGGCGAGAGCATCGATGCGCTCCTCGGAAGCGTGCAGCGCGCGCTGATCCCGATCAACCAAGGCGCCGCCACGCGTGCCCTGGCCCGCTTGGCGCGCGACACGGCTCGCGCCCGCGCGCTCGGGGAGCTCGAGGCAGCGCCGCCACGGAGCCTCGAGCAGGAGAGCGAAGACCGTCTGCTGCCGATCGAGCTGACCCCGAGCTCCGGCGATCGCCTCTCGTGCGCGGAGTCCGCGCCAGCGTCGCCGACGCCAACCTTCGTCGACGCGGAGATCGGCGACGATCACGATCGTCGCAGCTACGAGGACCAGCTGCTCGCGAAGGAGCGGACGCGGCACGAGCGCAAGGGCAAGGTCCGCGGCGCAGCCGAGCGCGAGCGCAAGCCTAAGGTCCGCGGCGCAGCCGAGCGCGGCGGCGCGGCGGTCGCGCCACGCAGCGAAGAGCCAGCGAACGGCCCAGCGAACGGCCCAGCGAATGGCCCAGCGAATGGCCCAGCGAATGGCCCAGCGAATGGCCCAGCGAATGGCCCAGCGAACGGCGTCGGCGAGCGGAGGCCCGCTTCGGTGGAGACGCTGCTCGACGGGTTCTTGGGCGCGCAGGACGGCGATCACGCGCTCCTCGTCGTCGCCGCCGAGCTCGGGACGCTCGCGACCTTCGCGACGCTCGAAGCGAGCCCCGCGGTGAGCCCCGTAGCGGCGCCGCTCGGAGCGGCTTCGCGGGCGCCCATCGATTCGCGTGCCGCGAGCAGCGCGGACGACGACTCCATGTCCAGCGCCGACGACGCGGGCGGGACGCCGAGCGTGCCGGTCGACTTCGAGCTCGACTCGAGCCCCTCGGTGGCGCTCGAGCTGTCGCGGATCTCCGAGACGCCGGAGGGGCACGCCATCGAGGACCGCATGAGCTCGCTCGCACCGGCGGAGTTCATGAGGCCTTCGCGCCGCAAGACCCGCTGGCTCGCGAGCGCGGCCCTCTCGGTGGCGGGGCTCGGTGTGGCGGCCTTCGCGGCGATCCGCGATCCCGCGATCCCTGCGCGCGTGGCCGCGTTCGCAGCGGGGCTCGGCGGGCGCACCGCGAGCGCATCGGCTTGCGTCGGTACGCTCACCTTGCGCGACGTGCCGCGCAGGCACGAGGTGTTGTTGCGCCTCGGCGCGGCTCCGCTCGTGGCGCCGCCGCTGCCCATCGGCGTGCGACTCGAGCTCGTCGTCACCGCGACGGATCACCTGCCGCGGCGGCTCGTCATCGAGCGGGACGCCGCCTTCGCCGAAGCCGCCGAGGGCCGCGTCCTCGAGCTCGACGCCAAGCTCGCTCCGGGCGCCATGACCGAGTGGCCGGGCGCGCCCGCGGGCGACGTCGGAGGCACAGGTAAGGCGGGCACCGTGCGCCTCGTCGATGCTCCGGACGGTGCCGAGGCCTGGCTCGTCGCGGCGGCGGGCGAGGGCGAGACCGCGGTGCTCGAACTCCCGTGCGCCAACACCGCGCACGTGATGGTCGTGAACGTCGCCGAGCCGTCGAAGCGCAAGCGCATCGTCATCGAGCGCGAGCTCATCGACGCCGCCGCCCGCGCTGGTGGCGGCGAGCTCAGCGGCGGGCCGTAGCCGCCAGGCGCCGAATCCGCAGCGGGCGAGAGGCTCGTCTCGTCGCGCCGCTCTTAGGGACAGCAGCCGCGCGCCTCGTACGCCCCAGACGCCGAGCGCGCAGGTGCTCGTTGGTGCTGTCGCACAGCTCCGTGCGCGGCGTGATCCACCCGGCGCACGGGCCCCACGTCGGAAACTCACCCTTGGGCTCGCAGTATCGCTTGCCGAGCGTGCACTCGGCCGCCGCACCGAAACGCGCCCGCGCTTGGTGGCACGGCTGCGACGTAGGCGCGACCCGTACACGAAAATCGCGCAAAAATCAGCCAAATACTGCGGGCTTGTGGCGATCCCATGATCGGTTCACTCGCGAGAGCGCGCGATCGGTCTGCTCCTTCCTGGGGCGAGCGGGCGGCGATTGACGGGGCATCCTGGCGAAGGCAAGAACCGAGCAATGGGCGACGAAGACAAGGCCATCATGGAGACTCTCGTCAGCGTCGTGTGGGCCGACGGCGAGTTTGCCGACCGCGAGCGCGAGATGCTCGACGCGCTGCTCGCGTGCTTCGCCGCCACCGACGAGGAGGCCGCGGCGCTGCGTGACTATGCCGCGACGCCGCGCACGCTCGATGACATCCCGCTCACCGAGCTCTCGGCCGGCGCGCGCCGCACCGTGCTGCAGCACGCGGTCGTGCTCTCGTGGGTCGACGGCGAGCAAGGCGACGCCGAGCGGGCCCTGCTCGCGCGGCTGAGCGACAAGCTCCACATTCCTTCGGAAGAGGCGCAGTCGCTCATGGGCGCCGCGGACGAGCGCGCCAAGCGGCTGCTCGCGCTGCTCGCGTCCGAGGAGCAGTGACGTCGCCTCGGCGCCCTCCGGGGTGCTGCGTCACGACACACGTCGCCAAGATGCGGCGAGCGCCCGCCCTCGCTGCGCTCCTCGCCGCGAGCTCCGCGATGGCCGCGGCTTCGTCCACCGGCGCGCGCGGCACCGAGACCCCGCGCACCGTCGTCGTCGGTCAGCCACGCGGGCACGCCCCGCGCGATCGCGTCGACGCGCACCGCACGGGTCGCACCACGGCGCCGTTGCCCGCGACCAACGCGCGGTGGCGGTGGCAGCGCGATTTCGCCGCGGGCCTCGAGCTGCCGCCGGTCGTCGACGCGGACGGTGGGGTCATCTCTTGGCTCGTGACGAGCGAGGTCGTGCGCGTCGACCGCGACGGGAAAGTGTCGTGGCGACGGCGAACGTCGTGCGCGCCCGGTGCCGTGGCGCCGGCGTTGACGAGCGACGGAGGGGTGGCGCTCTTGTGCGCCGAGGGTTCGCTCGAGCGGATCGAGCGCGACGGCACGCTACGGCGGCCCGTGTCGCTCGGAGCGACGGCGCTCCGCACCACCGCGGCGCCACTCGCCCGCGATGACGGAGGGCTCGACGTCGCGCTCGACGACGAGCTCGTGCGCATCGACGCCGACGGAGCCGTGACGGCGCGCACCCGGTTTGGCACCGGCGAGCGCGCGGTCGGCGGACTGCTCGGCGTCGGCGCGCAGGTCCTCGCGACGGGGGAGTACGGCACCGTGTGGCGCTGGCAGCCGCCGAACGCCGCGGTCCCGATCGGCTCGTTCGGCGGCCTCGTCGATGGCGGCGCCGTGTATTTCGGGCCGCGCGCGCTCGTCGCCGTCGTCGGCAAGAGCCGGGTCGTGCAGCTCGATCCCATCACGCAGGCCACGCGCGCCCTCGCCGAGGGGCAAGGCCCGCGCGGATTCGACGGGCCGGTGACGAGCACCTTCGGGCGCGGCCTCCTCGTCGCGACCCAGGGCGGCGAGCTCGTGTCGCTCGAGGAGTCGGGCGACGAGCAGCCGCGCGTGCCGCTCAATCCGCTGGCACTCGGAGCGGCGTCGGGCACGGCGCGCGCGCCCAAGTTCGTTGGCTACGATCTCGATGCCGCGCCTGCGATGCTGGTCGACGCCGAAGGCACGATCGCCTTCTTGCGACCCACCGGGAGGCTCGGGCTCGTGAGCCGCGAGGGGAAGGTGACCGTGCTCGAGCCGAGCGTGTGCTCGCAGCCGCTCGGCCTCACGCCGGCAGGGCCCGGGCGCATCGCCGTCGCGTGCCGCGGCGGGCACGTCGCGGTGTGGGGAGACAAGTGAGCCACTCCGCCAAGGACTGGGAGCGGCCGGGGCTCACGCCAACGACGCGCGCGATCGCGAGCGCGGCGATCGACGCGTTCTTGGCGAATCGCGAAGGTGTCACGGGGCCCCTCGCCCTGCCGGAGCCCGCGTGGCGCGATCGCTGCGTGCGCTCGTGCGACCTTCACTTCGGTGCGTGCAGCGCCGGGCTGCGGTTCGCGCTCGGAGTGCTCGTGCTCCTGCTCGAGTGGCTGCCGTGCGTGATCGTCGGGCGCGCGCGGCGCATGAGCCGGCTCGCTCTCGACGAGCGCGTTCGCTACCTCGAGGCGCTCGAGCAGCACCGCGTCGCCCTCTTCGCGCTCTTGCTCGTCGGCAACAAGATGCCGATGCTGTTCGCCGCCTTCGAAGAGGGCGATGCGCTCGCGGCGACCGGGTTCGATCGGCCGACGAGCTACGCGCGCCGGCGCCTGACGCGGACCGACGTCACGCGGACCGACGTCACGCGGACCGACGTCACGCGGACCGACAACA
>SYFR01000257.1 GCA_005800325.1 Myxococcales bacterium
CGCCGCCGCCCTCGTCGCCCGGCGGATCGTCGAGATCGCACCAGCCCGCGTTGGAGCACGGGTTCGCATCGCTACAGAACGTCGAGCACGCGTCGCCCGCGGCGTTGCAGGTCTGCGGCTTGCAGCTCTCCGCTTGAACCGGCACGACGCCGCCGAGCCCATCGCACTCGGACGTGACCGTGACCTCGTTCACGCACGTCGCCTTCGGCAGCGCCGTCCCGAGCGCGGCGGGCCCGCACGCCCCGTCGGAGCCGGCGCCCTTGCCCTTCGCCGTGCACGAGTAGCAGAGCTCGTCGCACTCGGTGTCGCAGCAGACGTCGTCGGTGCAGAACCCGCTCGCGCAGTCGCCGTCCACGTCGCAAGCGTCGCCATTGGGGCGCATGAACACCTCCGCCGTGGCGTCGGCGAGGAGGCCCGCGTTGCGGCCGCCGCAAACGAAGACGCCGTCGCCCGCGTTGGGGTTCGGTCCCGACACGACCGCGAGCGCCGCGTGGTCGAAGCGGCGCGTCATCGACTTCACGGTCGTTTGCAGCGTGAAGGAGCCGGTGCCCTTCTTCGGCTCGGCGCCCGGCGCGAAGAGCTCGGTCACGTCGAGCACCCCCACGCCATCGAGCCCACCGGCGATCACGACGTCGCCCGTGCGCAGCAGCGACGCCGTATGGGCAGCGCGAGGCTTCTGGAGGGTGAGCGCAGGCTGAACGCTCACGAAGCCGCGGAGCTTGGTCGTCTGGTTGGCGACGACGAGCGCGAACACGTCGACGACACCGACGTAGCCCGGAGAGCTCGTGCTGGTGGTGCCGCCGGTGACGAGCACGTCGCCGTTTTCGAGCAGCGTCATCGCGTGGCGCGCGCGCACGCTCGACATTGATTTGGAGGCCACGTACCCCGGCAGCGCGTTCGCCGCGGTGAGCGTGGCCCACGCGCTCGTGGCCGGGTCGAACAGCTCCGCCGAGCTCTGGGCGCTGCCGGCCTGGACGAACCCGCCGGTCACGAGCACCTGCCCGTTCGCGAGCCGCACGGCCGCGTGGCTCGCGCGCGTGGCGCTCATCGTAGTCAGCGTGCTCGTCACCAGGCTCACCGGAGAATCGCCGGAAAAACCGGAGAATTCGTAGATCGCGGCGGCGTTCGTCACCTGGTTCAGCGGCGCCGTCCTGCCGCCCGCGACGACCACGCGGCGCGTGCCCTGGTCGTCCGCGAAGTAGAGGGTCGCGGTGTGGTCGTGCTTGCCGCTCGGCAAGGGCTTCGCGTCCGCGCGGAACTCGCCTTTCGCCGGGTCGTAGACCTCGATCGCGGTGAGCGGCGTGCCGGCGGTCTCTTTCGTGGCGCCGCCGATGAGGGCGACAGCTGCGGGCGTGCCGTCGGGCGTGAGCTTCGAGAGGCTCGTCGCGGTGTGCGCGCCGCGCGCGGTCTTGAGTGGGCTCGTCACCGAGAACGTCCGCGACAGCGGGTTAAAGATCTCGGCCGATCCGAGCGCATCGCCCGCGGTGTCGAAGCCGCCGGCCACGAGCACGAGGCCGCCGAGCTTGCCCGGCGTCAGCTCGGTCAGCGTGTGCCGCGTGCGGCCGCCGACCATGTTGTTCGTCGCGAGGCTCCAGGTCGGATCGACGACGATGGGGTAGGCGTTCGTTCGCCCCGCGAAGCGCACCTCGAGCGTGCACGTCCCGCTCCCGGGCTCCGGCAGCGAGCGGCCGTGCGCGGCGCGCGGATCGCGATCGGCCGCGCAATCGTCGACGGCGAGCTCGGCCCGGTGGCGCACACCGAGCGCGTCGACGAGGTACGGCGGCTCGACGCGCAGCCGCGGTGCGGCGTCGCCATCGCAGAGCTCGAGGGTGTTCGCGAACAGGCGCAGGGCACGCACGCCGCGCACGTCGAGCCGGTAGCGGAGGAGCTCTCCCTCGGGCGGCGCGTCGAACGCGACGAAATCCTCGAAGCGGTCCGCGCCGCGCGCGTGCACTACGTCGCCGCCGGTCGGCGCGGCCCCGAAAAAGACCGTGGCGTCGCCGCTCGCGATCCCCGGCTTCGAACGCGCGCCGTCGAGCACGAAACGCACCGTCGTGCCCGTCGCGCCGTCGCGCAGCTCGACCGCTTCGTCCGCCCGCTCGCCCACCGCGACGCCGAGCGCACGCGAGCCGGCACGAGCGCGATCCTCTGCGCTGGGTCGGTCCCCTGCGCTCGACCGACCTTCTGCGAGTGAACGGCCGAGGCGCTTCTCCATCGCCGCGAGACGCGCCTCGGCGGCGGCCCGAAGCTCCTCGCGCGCTCCCATGCCTTCAGACGCTGCCCTCGCAGGCGCTTCCCCAAGTCGGGTGCCTGCCGGCGCAGCCTCCCGCTCCCGCGAACAGCCATTCACGACGACCGTGCCCGCGGCCAAGACCGCTGCGGCGCCCCCGAGCCATCGAGCCAGTGCAAGTCGCATGGATGCGCGCAGCGTACCAGATGCGCGCGCCGCGCCGCACACGGTCATCGGCCGCTCGGTGCGGATATTTTTTTCTCGTGGCCGGACGGTTCTGGGTTCCGCCCTCGATGGGCGCGGGTAACCTTTGGCCGAACCGCGTTCGTCGTCTCTACGACGGGGGCGGGCGGGCACGAGCAGCCGTCGGGAGCAGCATGAAGAATCGAGCTTCTCTTCTTTCGCGAGCGCAGCGGGCAGGCCGGTATTTCCCGGGCGTCATGAGCCTCGTGCTCGTGCTCTCGCTCGGCGGCATCGCGCGCGCGGCCGACGCCGACAATGACGGCGTCGACAGCATGTTCGACCTCGATGACAACAACCCGCTCGTGTGCGGCGACACGGACGTGGACACGTGCGACGACTGCGCGAACGGGACGAGCGACCCCGGAAACGACGGCACCGACACCGACAGCGACGGCGCGTGCGACCTAGGCGACGCGGACGACGACGACGACGGCGTCGCCGACGGGATGGACACGGCGCCGCAGGATCCGTTGGTGTGCGGCGACACCGACACCGACACGTGCGACGACTGCGCGAACGGCGCGAGCGCTCCCGGCAACGACGGCACCGACACGGACAGCGACGGCGCGTGCGACCTAGGCG
>SYFR01000030.1 GCA_005800325.1 Myxococcales bacterium
CTCGCAGGGTACCTCCCAGGGCGGCGCGGCGACGGGCGGCGCGAGCTCGCAGGGTACCTCCCAGGGCGGCGCGGCGACGGGCGGCGCGACCGCACAGGGGGGCGCGGGCGGCTCGGGGGAGCCCTTGCCGTGCGGCGTCGACTGCGCGGCCATCGCGGTGCCCGCGTGTCAGAAGGCCCAGTGCAACCCGTCGACCAAGCAGTGCGAGGTCAAGCAGCTCGGCAACGGCGAGAGCTGCGACGACGGCAAGTTCTGCAGCGTGAAGGACACGTGTCAAAACGGCGTCTGCGTCGGCGGACCGCTGAACGACTGCGGCAAGGACGCGCCGGAGTGCACGCAGCTCACCTGCGACGAGACGACCAAGAAGTGCGGCACGACGCTGCTCTCGAACGGTGCATCGTGCAGCTCCTCGAACCTCTGCATCGTCGGCGGGACGTGCCAGAACGGCGTCTGCTCCGGGCAGACGAACGATTGCTTCTTCGCGCCGGTGCCGAACGAGTGCTTCGTCTCGGTGTGCAACCCGGACAACGGCCAGTGCGAGCCGCAGCCCGGCAACGACGCCGGCGCGTGCAACGACGTGAACGACCTCTGCACCGTCGGCAAGACGTGCCTCAACGGCGTCTGCGGCGGCGGCGCGCCGAAGGATTGCTCGCTCCTCAGCAAGGGCTGCAACAACGGCGCGTGCGACAAGGTCACCGGGCAATGCAAGGCCGTGCCGTTGATGCAGGGACAGGCCTGCGCCGAGAAGACCGACGCCTGCAACGACGGCTTCTGCAACTCGATGGGTCAGTGCATCGGCACGCCGAAGAACGAGGGTCTTCTGTGCGACGACAAGCTGAGCTGCACGCTCGACACCGTGTGCACGGCGGGCGTTTGCACCGGCGGCACGTCGAACATCGTCGTCTACTTCTCTGACGACTTCAGCACGTCGGCCAAGGGCTGGACGCTCGGCAAGGAGTGGCAGATCGGTTCGGCGAAGGCGTCGTCGGGTCAGGGCTACGGCGGCCCCGATCCGGCGACGGACCACTCGGTGTCGAATGACAACGGCGTCGCGGGCGTCGTCATCGGCGGCAACGCAGCGACTGCCCTTCACGACTACTATTGGCTCGAGAGCCCGCCGGTGAACACGGCGAACGCGACCACGGTGTATTTCGAGTTCTGGCGCTGGCTCAACAGCGACTACACGCCCTTCATGGCGAACAAGGTCGAGGTCTTCAATGGCACGACCTGGGTCAACCTGTGGACCACGGCCGGCTCGCCCGGCATCCAAGACTCCCAATTCACGAAGGTCTCTTACGATCTCACCGCCTACAAGAACGCCGGCCTGAGGGTGCGCTTCGGCTTCACCGTCACGAGCGGCGGCGTCTTCATGGTCTCCCAGTGGAACGTGGACGACGTCATCATCTCCAACGGCCCGTGTCTCTGACACGCACCAAGGACTTCGCTGAAGCGGCGAGTGGATCGCCGCTCGACGCGGCCCTGCGATTCGCCCGCTCGCGTCGCCTCACGAGGCGTCGAGGTGGGGCGTGAGCGCGAGCGCGATGGCCTCGGCGACCTCGTCGGGCGCGGCGTCGCCGCACACGTGAAGGATGCAGTCGCCGGGCACCAGCCGCTCGGCATGGCGATATAGCGCCGCGAGCTTTCTCTGCAGCGTCTCGTGCTCGTAGATTTCGCTCGCGGCGCCCCGTGCCGTGCGCCGCTGCGCGGCAACATCGGGGTCCACGTCGACGACCACGGTCGCGTCCGGGCGCAGGGCGAAGCGATTGAGCGAGCGGACCCACGCGGTGAGGTCGAAGCCGTCCGCGGTCGCCGCCGCTGCCGTCGCGGTCTGGTAAGCGAGGCTCGACAGGTCGTAGCGATCCGAGAGCACGATCGTCCCCTCGGCGAGGCGTGGCTCGATCTCGCGCGCGACGTGGTCGAGCCGATCCGCCGCGAACAAGAGCGCCATCGTCTGCGCGTGCGTGGCGCCGCCGAGCTCGATCTTTCCGCCGAGCGCCTCACGAATGAGCGCGCCGATCGGGGCGACGCTCGGCTCGCGGGTGACGTGCACGGTGCGGCCCTGCGAGCGAATCCGCTCGGAAAAACGGGCGATTTGCGTCGTCGTGCCCGAGCCGTCGATCCCCTCGAAGACGAGGAGCTTGCCCCGGCGCAGGCCGCTCATGCGCGGGCCTCGAGCGGCGCCGGATCTTCTCCGAGGACCACGTTGTCGATGAGCCGCGTCGCGCCGAGCCTGGCCGCGACGGCGACGAGCGTGCGCGCAGGAATGGTGTCGCGGTCGTCGAGCGGTACGACGGTGTCGGCGTCGGCCACGGTGACGTAGTCGACGGAGGTCGCCACGCGCGTGACCTCACCGAGGGCGAGCCCGCGAAGTCGCCCCGCGTTGCGCTCACCGGCCTCGAAGGCGGCAACGGCGAGCGAGAGCCCGCGCGCGAGGCCGAGTGCCCGGGCGCGCTCGTCCTGCGAGAGGTAGCGGTTGCGCGATGAGAGCGCGAGCCCGTCGGCTTCGCGCACCGTGCTGAGGCCGACGAGCTCGACGGGGAGACAGAGGTCGCGCACCATCCGCTCGATCACGCGAAACTGCTGGTAGTCCTTGCGTCCGAACACCGCGAGCGACGGGCCTACGAGCGTGAAGAGCTTCGCCACGACGGTGCACACGCCCTCGAAATGGCCGGGGCGATGCGCGCCGCAGAGCGCCGTGGCGACCTCGCCGACGTGCACGCGCGTCTCTTCGCCGGCGACGTACATCGCCTCGCCCGGAGGTGCGAACACGACGTCGACGCCCGCGTCGGCGCAGCGCGCACAGTCGGCCTCGAGGGTGCGCGGATAACGCGCGAGGTCCTCGCGCGGACCAAACTGCGTCGGGTTCCCGAAGATCGAGACGACGACGAAGCTCGCCCGACGCGCCGCAGCGACGAGCGCGAGGTGCCCGTCGTGCAGGGCGCCCATCGTCGGGACGAAGCCGACGCGGTGCCCGTTCGCTCGCGCGCGGTCGCAGGCAGCGCGCAGCTCGCTCGGCTCGTGGAGGACGATCACTCGCTGCCCTGATCGCCCGGGAGCCCCGGGCCGGCGGCGCTGCCTAGGGGCGCCGCGGCTGCCGGACGCGGCACGACGACGGGCGCTGGCTTCTTCGCGGCCCCGCCAGCATCCGCCTTCTCATTGGCTCCCGGCACGGGGCGCGCCGAAGGGCGCGTGCCCCACCAGATGAGCAGGCCGGCACCGAGCGCGAGCCCCAAGAAAATGAGCAGGACCGTGCGGTCGCTCTTCTTGCGCGCTTCGCTGCGCTCCTTCGTTCGCCACGGAGCTGGCTTGCCGCGCTCTCCGGGGGCGCTCGTGCGCCCGCGTCGCGACACGCGCTCGGGTGGGCGCTCGCTGTCGCCGTTCGCTTCGGCGCCGGCACTCGCGTCTCCGCCCTCGCCCCACGGGCTCGGCCCGGTCGGGCGCGGCGCGGGCGGCTTTCGGCCAGGGTGCCGCTTGTCGTCCTTGCGCTGTTTCCGCGACCTCTTGCTCACGGGCCGGACGCTACTCCCGATCGCGCCGGTGCGTCCATCCGCTGTGGACGCGAAGCCCACCTCGTGTAGAAGGGCTCGTGGCCCGCGCGCGAAGCACCGACGGGCGAGCTCACCGTCTCTTCGCTGGCGCTGCCGTCCTCGTCGTCCTCGCCTCGGCGCTGCTCATCGCGACGTTCGGCTACGGCCGCGATCAGGGGATCTACGCGCTCGTCGGGCGCAGCGTGCTCGACGGCGACATGCCGTACCGCGACGCCTTCGACTTCAAGCCGCCGGGGATCTTCCTCGTCTACGCGCTCGCACGCGCGCTCTTTGGCTCGAGCGAGTGGGGCGTGCGCATCCTCGAAGCGTGCGGCCTCTTGGCGACGTCGGCCGCGATGGTCTCGATTTCGGCGCGCCTCTGGGGCGAGCGCACGCCCGGGCTCATCGCCGCAGCGCTCGGTGCGCTCGTGCACGCGCAGCTCGATTTCTGGCACACGGCGCAGCCCGAGACCTTCGGCGGCATGCTCACCATCGCCGCGATCTGGGCGGTGGCCGAGCCCGTGACCGTACCGGCGGCGGCACGGCGGGTCGCGTCGTCGAGGCTCGTGGTCGCCGGCGTCGCGTTCGGGCTCGCCGGACTCATGAAGCCGCCGCTCGCGGGAGGCGGCGCCGTGCTCGCGCTCGCCGTCGGCTTCGGCGCGGCACGTGCC